>DATJZY010000041.1 GCA_035577985.1 Candidatus Eisenbacteria bacterium | reverse complement strand
CCGTTCGCCCGCGACTACGGCGGGCTCCTCGAGACGCGCTCCTTCGGCGGCGTGCAGGTCGAGCGGACGTTCTACGCCCGCGGCCAGACCGGCCAGCAGCTCCTGCTCGGCGCGTACCAGGCGCTGGAGCAGCAGATCGCCGCCGGGACGGTGACGATGCACCCCCGCACGGAGATGCTCGACCTGGTCGTCGTCAACGGCAAGGCGCGGGGGATCGTGACGCGAGACGTGCTGACCGGCGCGATCGAGTCGCACGTCGCCGATGTGGTGGTGCTCGCGACCGGCGGCTACAGCAACGTCTTCTACCTGTCCACCAACGCCAAGGCGTCGAACTGCACCGCGATCTGGCGCGCGCATCGCCGGGGAGCGCTCTTCGGCAACCCGTGCTTCACGCAGATCCATCCGACCTGCATCCCGCAGTCGGGCGAGCACCAGTCGAAGCTGACGCTCATGTCGGAGTCGCTACGGAACGACGGGCGCGTCTGGGTTCCGAAGAAGAAGGGCGAGGCGCGCCGGCCGAACGACATCCCCGAGAGCGAGCGCGACTACTACCTGGAGCGGCGCTACCCGAGCTTCGGCAACCTCGTGCCACGCGACGTCGCCTCACGGGCTGCCAAGGAGGTCTGCGACGAAGGTCGCGGCGTCGGCCCGGGCGGCCACGGCGTCAACCTCGACTTCGCCGACGCGATCGCGCGCCTCGGCCTCGATGACGTCCGGGAGAAGTACGGCAACCTCTTCGAGATCTACGAGCGCATCACGGGCGACGATGCCTATCGCGTGCCGATGCGGATCTACCCGGCGCCGCACTACACCATGGGGGGCCTGTGGGTCGACTACCATCTGATGTCGACCATTCCTGGGCTGTTCGTCGCCGGCGAGGCCAACTTCTCCGACCAGGGCGCCAACCGCCTGGGGGCCAGCGCCCTCATGCAGGGGCTCTCCGACGGCTACTTCATCCTCCCCGCGACCGTGCCGGACTACATCGCCACGGCCGCGCTCGACAAGGTCGATCCCTCGCACGCCGCCTTCCGGGAGGCCGAAGAAGACGTCCGTCGGCGCACGCACGCGCTGCTCCGGGCCGACGGCCGGCGGACGGTCGATTCGTTCCACCGCGATCTCGGCCGTCTCATGTGGGACGAGTGCGGGATGGCCCGGTCGGACGCCGGTCTCCGACAGGCCCTCGCGAAGATTCCGGAGCTGCGGCAGGAGTTCCACGAGAACATCCGCGTGCTCGGCACCGGCGAGCAGCTGAACCAATCGCTCGAGAAGGCCGGTCGCGTCGCCGACTTCCTCGAGCTCGCGGAACTGATGTGCATCGACGCGCTCCACCGGACGGAGTCCTGCGGCGGCCACTTCCGCGTCGAGAGCCAGACGACGGAAGGCGAGGCCCGACGCGACGACGACAACTTCTGCTACGTGGCGGCATGGGAGTGGACCGGTTCGGGCCAGCCCCCGACGCTCCACAAGGAACCGCTCCAGTTCGAGCACGTCCACCTGGCCCAGCGGAGCTACAAATGAAGCTCAGCCTGCGAATCTGGCGGCAGGAGGACCGGAACGCGCCGGGACGATTCGTCACCTACCAGGTGGACGGCGTGACGCCCGAGATGTCGTTCCTCGAGATGCTCGACGTCCTCAATGAGCACCTGCAGGAGGGCGGCGATGAGCCGGTCGCGTTCGAGCACGACTGCCGCGAGGGCATCTGCGGCTCGTGCGGGTTCCTCATCGACGGCGTCCCCCACGGCCCGCGCCGGCACACCACCGTCTGCCAGCTCCACATGCGCTTCTTCAAGGACGGCGACGCGTTGACCCTCGAGCCGTGGCGCGCGCGTGCCTTCCCCGTCGTCAGAGATCTCGTCGTCGATCGCTCGGCGTTCGACCGCATCATCCAGGTTGGCGGCTACATCACCGCGCCGACCGGCAGCGCTCCCGACGCCAACGCCGTCCTCGTCCCGAAGGAAGCCGCGGACACGGCGTTCGACGCCGCCGCGTGCATCGGCTGCGGCGCGTGCGTCGCGTCCTGCCCGAACGCGTCGGCGATGCTCTTCACCGCCGCCAAGGTCGTCCACTTGAATTCGCTCCCCCAGGGCCAGCCCGAGCGCGACGCGCGGACGCTGAACATGGTCGCGGCCATGGGCCGCGAGGTGTTCGGGACCTGCTCCAACCACGGCGAGTGCGAGGCCGTGTGCCCGAAGGGCATCCCGCTCGAGTTCATTGCGGGGCTGAACCGTGACGTGATCCGGGCTGCCTTCCGTCGCCGTCGCGAGCCGCTCGCGATCGCCGGCGCACCGCAGCGCCCGGCCCATGAGGACGCGTAGGACATGACGAAGACAGCCGAACGAGGCCGCCGGTCGGGTACAGAGGTCCTCAACCTGCCGATCCTGAACAAGGGGACGGCGTTCACCGATGAGGAGCGGAGCGAGCTCGGACTCCACGGGCTTCTCCCCCCGCACGTCGAGACGCTGGACCACCAGGTGACGCGTGCCTACGAGGCATACCAGCGCAAGAACGACGACCTCGAGCGGCACATCTACCTGCGCGCCCTCCAGGACACGAACGAGGTGCTCTTCTACCGGCTGCTCCTCGACCACATCGAAGAGATGACGCCGATCGTCTACACGCCCGTGGTCGCTCTGGCGTGTCAGCAGTTCAGCCACATCTACCGCCGGCCGCGCGGCCTCTTCGTCTCGTACCCGTTGCGGGACTCCATCCCGACGCTCCTGCGCAACCGCCCGAACCCGGAGGTGGACGTCGTCGTCGTCACGGACGGCGAGCGCATCCTCGGGATCGGCGACCAGGGTGCGGGCGGCCTCGGCATCCCGATCGGCAAGCTGTCCCTCTACACGCTGATCGGCGGGATTCGTCCGGAGCGGACGCTGCCCATCGTCTTGGACGTCGGGACCAACAACCGCGAACGACTCGACGACCCCGAATATGTCGGCTGGCGCCACGAGCGCATCACCGGGCAGCCTTACTTCGACTTCGTCGATCAGTTTGTTCGGGCGATCAAGCAGGAGCTTCCGGGGACGTGTCTGCAATGGGAGGACTTTGCGACCCCACACGCCCGGCCGATTCTGCAGCGCTATCGCGACGAGTTGCTGACCTTCAATGACGACATCCAGGGGACGGCGGCCGTCGGCCTCGGCGCGGTTCTGGCCGCAGTGAAAGTGAGCGGCAGGAGTTTGAAGGATCAGCAGATCGTCATGCTCGGCGCGGGTTCGGCCGGCATCGGCGTCGCCGATGGGTTGCGAGCGGCGCTGACGGGCGAAGGGCTGTCCGACCAGGAGGCGCGTAGCCGGTTCTGGGTGGTCGACAAAGACGGTCTTCTGCATTCGGGGCGACAGAACCTCACCCCGGAACAGAGGATATATGCCCAGCCGGCGGACCGCGTGTCCGGATGGCCGCGAACTTCGACGGGCCAAGTGGGACTTACTGATGTGATCGGAAAGATCGAGGCGACCATCCTGATCGGTCTCTCCACCGTGGGAGGGGCGTTCACGGAGACGGTCGTTCGTGAGATGGGGCGCAAGGTCCAGCGGCCGATCATCTTCCCGCTCTCGAATCCGACCACCAAATCGGAAGCGCAAGCCGCCGATCTGATTCGATGGACCGACGGGCGCGCCCTGGTTGCGACGGGTTCGCCGTTTGCCCCTGTCAGCCATGGCGGGCGCACGATTCCGATCGCCCAGTGCAACAACGTCTACATCTTCCCGGCCATCGGCCTTGGAGTCGTCGCGTCCGGCGCCTCGCGCGTCACCGATGCGATGATGCTCGCGGCGGCCCGGGAGCTCGCGGCGAATTCGCCGGCCCTCAAAGATGCTTCTGCGTCGCTGCTCCCGGCTTTGACCGACATTCGGAGGGTGGCGGCGGAGATCGCCGCGGCCATTGGTCGGGAGGCACAAAGGGCCGGGCTCGCTCCGAAGATGTCCGGGGACGAGCTTCGCCGGCGCGTGGCAGCGGCGCAGTGGGCGCCTGCCTACCGGCCTTGAGATGGCAAGCACGGCGAGACGTGCAGTGGCGGCCTTGGCCGCTCTGCTTTCTCCGACGGCCCCCTCGGGGGCATCGGCGACGCAGCCGCTCAGCCCGACCAGCATCTTCGCTCCCGTCTCCACGCCCGCCGACTCCATCTTCGAACTGTCGCTGTTCGTGCTGGCGGTGACCGCGGCCATCTTCGTGACCGTCTTCGGCCTGCTGCTCTACGCGGTCGTACGGTTCAGGAGAAAGACGAACGACGACGGTACCGAGCCGCCGCAGGTGTATGGCAGCTACGAGGTGGAGCTGGCGTGGACGATCATCCCCGTGCTGATCGTCGTGGCGCTGTTTCTCGCGACCGCCCGCATGATCGCCAGTACCCAGCACCCGGCGAAGCCACGGAACGCCCTCGACGTCGTCGTGATCGGTCACCAGTACTGGTGGGAGTATCGATACCCGGCGTTCGACGTCGTGACCGCGAACGAGCTGCATGTGCCGGTCAGCGACGCGGCGGACCCGGCGCCGACGTTCCTGACGCTGCTCTCCGCCGATACCGACCATAGCTTCTGGGTGCCGCGCCTGGCCGGGAAGACCGACCTGATTCCGAACCACCCCAATTCGATGTGGATCGACCCGCACGAGACCGGACTCTACCTCGGTCAGTGCGCGCAATATTGCGGAACGCAGCACGCCAAGATGCTCCTGCGCGTTTACGTCGACTCGCGCGAGGACTTCGACCGCTGGATCGAAGCGCAGCGGCGACCGGCGCAGGCCGACGGCGCCGTCGCACGCGGTCGGGACGTCTTCGAGACGACTGCCTGCGTGAATTGTCACGCCGTCGCCGGCACCGCTGCCGGAGGCCGCTTCGGCCCGGATCTGACGCACTTCATGAGCCGCGACACCATCGCGGCGGGCGCGGCGGCGAACACGCCGGAGAATCTCCGGCTGTGGATTCGGAACCCCGACACCCTCAAGCCCGGATCGCTGATGCCGGCGATGAACTTGAGCGACGCGGACGTGAACGCGGTAGCGGACTACCTGGAGTCCCTGCGTTAGCGTGGAGAGGCCCTCGATGACGACCGCCTCGATCCCGTGGATGCAGAGCGACGTGGCGCGGCGTCCGCTCGTCGAGAGACTGCACGACTGGGTCACCACCGTCGATCACAAGCGTCTGGGCATCCTGTACGTCGTCTATGCCCTCGTTCTTCTCGTGGTCGCGGGAATCGAGGCGGCGATCATGCGCATACAGTTGATGGCGCCGCACAACGACTTCGTGTCGCCGCAAGTCTTCAACCGCATGTTCACGATGCATGGCACCACGATGATCTTCTTCGTCGCCATGCCCCTCGTGTTCGGGTTCGCCAACTACCTCGTCCCGCTGATGATCGGCGCCCGGGACATGGCGTTCCCGCGGCTGAACGCCTTCAGCTTCTGGCTCACCGCGTTCGGAGGAGTGCTGCTGCACTTCAGCTTTCTCGGCGGCAGCGGCCTGTACGGCGCGGGCACGGCGCCGGACGTAGGATGGTTTGCATACGCACCGTTGACCGCGAAGACCTTTTCGCCGGGACACAGCACCGACTACTGGACGCTGGCGCTGCTGGTGTCGGGTTTCGGCAGCATCGGAACCGCCATCAACATCCTGACTACCATCCTGTGCCTGCGGTGCCCGGGGATGACCCTCGGGCGAATGCCGCTGTTCGCGTGGCTGAGCCTCACCATGGCGGGACTGGTCATCCTGGCCGTGAGCCCGCTCTCCGCGGCGCAGATGATGTTGCTCGTCGACCGCTACCTGGGCGGGCACTTCTTCGACACGCAGGCGGGCGGCTCGGCGGTCATATGGATGCACTTCTTCTGGGTCTTCGGCCATCCGGAAGTGTACGTGCTCGTGATCCCCGCCTTCGCCGTCGTGTCCGAGATCATCCCGGTGTTCTCGCGCAAGCCGATCTTCGGCTACCCGGTCATGGTGGCGGCCACGGTCTGCATCGGGTTCATCTCCATGAGCGTATGGGCGCACCACATGTTCACGGTGGGCATGAGCCCCGCTGCGAACGGGTTCTTCGTCCTGTCGACGATGGCGATCGCCGTGCCGACCGGGATCAAGATATTCAACTGGCTCGCGACCATGTGGGGCGGCACGATTCAGTTCCGGACGCCGATGCTGTTCTGCACGGGCTTTCTGTTCCAGTTCCTCATCGGCGGGCTCACCGGCGTCATGCTGGCTTGCGCGCCGTTCGATTGGCAGCTGGGGGGGTCGTACTTCCTCGTCGCCCACTTTCACTACGTCATCGTGGGCGCGATCCTCTTCGCGCTCTTCGGTGGGTTCTACTACTGGTTCCCGAAAGTCTCCGGCAGGATGTGCAGCGAGACGCTCGGCAAGCTGCACTTCTGGCTATTCCTCATCGGCTTCCACTTGACGTTCGACTGCATGCACGTACCCGGGATTCTCGGCATGCCGCGCCGGATATACACCTACGAGCCCGGGCGCGGGTGGGACGCGTGGAACCTCTGGGTGACGATTGGTGTGGTCTTCCAGGGGCTCGGCACGCTGGTGTTCGTCGGCAACCTGGTCTGGTCCTACTTCGAGGGGGACAGGGCCGGCAGCGATCCCTGGGATGCGTGGACGCTCGAGTGGTCCACGGAATCGCCGCCTCCGGTTTACAACTTCGCGGCGCTGCCGGTCGTGCGCAGCCGGCGGCCGCTATGGGATCTCAAGCATCCTGAGGATCCCGATTGGAAGTACGAGCAGTGATCGGCGCCGCGGCAGTCCCCGACACGGTCGCATGGCCCCTTCCCGACCGGGGTCGCGTCGCCATGTACGGGCTCATCGCCGCGGAGGCGGCGATCTTCACGATCTTCGTCGTCGCCTACCTCTTCTACGTGGGCAAGAGCCTGGTGGGTCCTCTGCCCAACGAGGTCCTGCACGCCCCGGTCTTCCTCACGATCTGTCTGCTTTCGAGCAGCCTCACCATCCACCGTGCGGTGGCCGCGCTGCGCCGCGCGAGGATGCGCACCTTCGAGCTGTGGTGGGCCTTCACCATCGCGCTCGGAGCGGTGTTCCTCGGCGGCACTGCCCGTGAGTGGCATCACCTGATTTACGATCAGGGTCTCACCGTCCGCACGAACCTGTTCGGAACGTCGTACTACTCATTGGTCGGCTTGCATGCGTTTCACGTGACCGTCGGCCTGCTGGGGCTCCTGACGGTGTTGCTTCTCGGACTCGGCGGACGTGTCGGCCAGGAGCATACCGAGCGCCTGGACGTGTTGTCCTTGTATTGGCACTTCGTCGACGCGGTCTGGATCGTCGTCTTCACCGTGGTCTACGTCATCGGGCGGTGAGGCAGGGACAGGTGAATGGCCACTGACGCACCCACGAACGCCCGGGCAGGAATGCCGAACACCCTCGAAGTTCCTGCCCCGACCGCATGGCCGCTCGTGCTCGCGTTCGGCACCACGCTGCTGTTCGCCGGACTGGTGACGAACGAGTCGCTCAGCGTTCTGGGTGCCCTCCTCATGATCGCGGGCGCCGTTGGCTGGTTCCGAGACGTGCTGCCGCAGGAGGCACACGACGTCGTGCCCGTACGGCCGGAACTGCCGGCGGCGGTGACGTCGCGGCGCAACGTGGCGCGCATCGAGCTCGCCGGCGAACTGCCCCGCGCGTGGCTGCCGCTGGAGACCTATCCGGTCTCGGCGGGCATCAGGGGCGGTCTGGCTGGCGCCGTCGCCATGGCCGTCTTGGCGATGCTGTACGGGCTGCTGAGCCAGCGCAGCGTCTGGTATCCGATCAATCTGCTCGCTGCCGGCTTCTTCCCGGCCGCAGTAACGGCGAGCACGGAGCAGCTCGCCGCGTTTCATCTCAATGCGTTCCTCGTCGCGGTGCTGATTCACCTCCTGACGTCTCTGCTGGTCGGGGTGCTCTATGGCGCGATGCTGCCGATGTTACCGCGCCGGCCCATTCTGCTGGGAGGCTTCATCGCGCCGCTGATGTGGTCCGGCCTCCTCTACAGCGCGCTCGGCATCATCAATCCGGTGCTCAATGCACGGATCAACTGGCTCTGGTTCGTGCTGTCGCAGGTGGGATTCGGGGTCGTCGCGGGCATCGTCGTGTCTCGGCACGAGCGCGTCCGTACCTGGCAGCGCCTGCCGTTCGCCGTGCGCGCCGGTCTCGAAGCGCCCGGGCTGATGCATGAACACCCGGAGGATCGAGGGGAATGAGCTATCGGGTCCTTCTGCTCGCCGCCCTCGTGAGCACGGCCTTCGGGTGCGACGGTGCGCCTGGACGCCCGGCGGCGGACTCCGCAGTGGTTGCGCCCAACAAGGTCGTCGACTTCGGCCTGCTCTACGCGACGAACTGCGCCGGATGCCACGGGGCGAACGGCAGCGGGGGAGCGGCGATCGGGTTGGCCGACCCCGTGTATCTCGCCATCGCGGACGACGCGACGATCCGCCGTGTCACCAGCGACGGTGTTCCGGGAACCGCCATGCCGGCGTTCGCGCAGGGCGCTGGAGGTCTGCTGACCGAGGAGCAGATCGACGCCATCGTGAAGGGCATCCGCGCGCGCTGGGGCAAGCCGAACGTCCTCGGCGATGCGGACGTTCCGCCCTACGCTGCGCCGGCGGCCGGCAATCCCGCGCGGGGCGCGGACGTGTACGCCCGCTATTGCTCTTCGTGTCACGGTGCCGACGGGCGCGGAGGACAGCGCGCCGGCTCGATCGTCGAGGGTACGTATCTCGCCCTGGTGAGCGACCAGGGCTTGCGCACGACCGTCATCGTCGGGCGGCCCGAAATGGGCGCTCCAGACTGGCGGGGCAACGTGCCGGGCACACCGCTGTCGTCCGAGGATGTCTCCGACGTCGTCGCTTGGCTGGCGGCGCGACGGCCGCGGCTTTCACGACCGGACTCGAGTAGCCGAGACGCGCGTGAGGCGTTCACCGTGGGAGGACTTCAATGACCGTGACCGAGGGACTGTCGCGACGGGCGTTGCTCGTCAGGCTTGGGGTCGGCTTCAACGTGCTCGTCGCGACGCTGATGGGCGTACCCATCGTGCGCTACATCCTGTCCCCGCTCACGCGTGAGCGCCGGCCAGGATACGAGGCGTGGCTCTCACTCGGCTCTCTCGATCAGTTCCCCCAAGGTCAGACGCGTTTCGCGACCTATCGCAACCCGGTGGTGAACCCGTGGGACGGCGAAACGGGGACAATCGCCTGCTGGGTGCGCCACGTTGCAGGTGACGACTTTCAGGTCTTCGCCGTCAACTGCGCGCACCTCGGGTGCCCCGTCCGTTGGTTCCCGCAATCCGACTTGTTCATGTGCCCCTGCCACGGTGGCGCGTACTACGCGGACGGCTCGCGCGCCTCCGGACCACCGGACCGTGGCTTGTTCGAGTATCGCTACAAGATCGAAGCGGGAAATCTTCTCATCAAAGCCGGTGAACTCCCCACGCCCGGGCGCCTGGCGGCCGTCGCCGCGGAGAAGCCGTCGTGCGCTTGATCCAGCGTGTAAGCGAGTGGCTCGATCAGCGCCTCCAACTCGCCGCCCCCATCCAGGCGACGATGGCGCACCCGATCCCGCGCCAGACCGCGAGCTGGTTCTACGTGTTCGGCAGTGCCGCGCTGACCGTTTTCGTCCTGCAGATCGTCACCGGCATTCTGCTCGCCCTGGTGTATGTGCCGTCGGCGGGCGAGGCCTGGAACAGCCTGCAGCTCCTGAATCACGAAATCTCCATGGGCTGGTTCATCCGCGCGCTGCACGGATGGGGCTCGAATTTCATGATCGCCATCGTCCTCATTCACATGGTGCAGGTCTTCCTCTTCGGGGCATACAAATTCCCCAGAGAGTTGACCTGGATCGTCGGCGTCCTCTTGCTCCTGATGACGCTCGGCATGGCGTTCACGGGGCAGGTCCTGCGGTTCGATCAGGATGCCTATTGGGGACTCGGGATCGGCGCGTCGATCTCCAGCCGGGTCCCGGTGCTCGGGCCGTGGCTGGTGAACCTGTTGCTCGGCGGTCCGATCATCGCGGGCACGACGCTGTCGCGCTTCTTCGCGCTGCATGTGTTCGTCATCCCCGGACTGCTGATCGCATTCATTGCCGTGCATCTGCTTCTGGTGCTGAGGCTCGGCGTCAACGAATGGCCGATGCCGGGGCGTGTCGTGCGCCGCGCGACGTATCTCCAGGAGTATCATCAGCTGACGCATGGCGCGCAGGGGGTGCCGTTCGTCCCGGCCGCCGTGTGGAAGGACATCTTCTTCTCCGGCTGCATGCTGCTGTCGATTGCCGCGTGCGCTGCAATGCTCGGCCCCTTCGGTCCAGGCGGTACGCCCGACCCGACGATCATCCAGACTGCGCCGCGCCCCGATTTCTTCTTCTTATGGCTCTATGCCGTGTTGTCGTTGCTCCCGCCGTCGCTGGAAACTCCCGTGTTGTTGATCGGACCGGCGATCGTGCTGCTCGTGCTGCTTGGACTTCCCTTCGTGTCCGGTGAGGGCGAGAAGAGCTGGCAGCGGCGCCCGATCGCGGTGCTGACCATCCTGCTCGTGGCGGTCGCGCTCGGGACCTTCACCCATCTGTCCGGTCATGCACCGTGGAGTCCGGCGATGGATGCGTGGAGCAGCGACCCGATTCCTCCGCGATATCTGAAGGGCAGCACGGCGCTGGAGCGGCAAGGAGCGCTCGTGTTTCAAGTCAAGCAGTGCCACAACTGCCATGCGCTGGACGACCGCGGCGGGCAGCGCGGACCGGCGCTCGATTCCGTCGCCGTCCGGCTCACGCAGGATCAACTGATCCGCCAAGTCATCCAGGGCGGCGGCAACATGCCCGCGTACGGAAAGAACCTGAGCCCTGCGGAGACCACGGCGCTCGTGGCGTTCCTCGAAACACTGCATCCCGCCGGGCAGTCGCCGGCACGCGATGCCTCTCGGGCGGTCGCGCTGAGCACGGGCGGGGACGGAGCGTCCTCGCTGCGGCCGTAGGGTCACCCATGGTGCATCCGGTCCACGCGACATGCGAGATGCCGGCGACACTCTCGGCGGCTCTCGTGGCGTTGGTGTATGCGCGCGGCTGGTTTCGCATTCGGGGAAGGGTTCCGAGCGCGATGACGGTTCGGCAGCTCGGTGCCTTCGTGATCGGACTACTGTCGGTGTGGACCGCGATCGGGTCTCCGCTCACGGCATTCCATCATGAGCTCCTCTCGGTTCACATGGTGCAGCATGTCTTGCTGATGGCGGTTGCGCCGCCGTTGATCCTCATCGGCGCGCCGGCCCTGCCACTTCGGTACGGACTGCCCTGGCGTCCGGCTCGCCGCGCGTTCTGGCAGGTCCTCCGTTCGCTACGCACGAGATCGCTTCGACGGCTCCTCACGAACCCCGTGGTCTGTTGGCTCGCCCCGGTGGTGGCCCTGATCGGATGGCATGTTCCCGCCGCCTTTGAGCTGGGCGTGCGTTCGCGCTGGTGGCATGACGTCCAGGCCGCGAGCTTCTTCGCGACGGGGCTCTTGTTCTGGACGCCAGTCGTCCAGTGGCGGAGGAGTCCGGCGACGACACCGCGCTGGTCGATCCCCTTGTACCTGTTCGCGGCGACCTTGCCGTGCGACGCGCTGTCTGCGTTTCTGGTATGTTGCGACCGCGTCGTATACCCCTCCTACCTTTCGGCCCCGCGGCTCCTGCACGTTTCCCCCCTGGGCGACCAGGAGTGCGCCGGCGCACTGATGTGGGTGTCCGTCACGCTCATTTACGTGGTGCCGGCGGTCGTGGTCACGCTCCAGATCTTATCGCCGCCGCGAATGTACCCGCGCCGCGTAGTACGTGGGATCGCGTTGCGCTGGTCTCGTGCAGCGGAACCACAGGTCGGCTGAGATGGCCATGACCAGAACCATTGCGGCGACGGCGGGCACGGTAGGCACAGCACGCATTCCGAGGGTGCGCCCGTGGGTCGCCGTCGAGTATTGGACATTGACCAAGCCGGAGGTGAACGTCCTGATCGTGGTCGCAACCGGCGCGGGCTTCTACCTGGCCTGTCCGACCTACGTCGACGCCTTCCCGGTGATGCGATGCCTTCAGGCGGTGCTGGGTACTCTGCTGGTGGCGGGCGGCGCCGCAACGCTCAATCAGTACGTCGAGCGGCGCTTCGATGCGCGGATGCGGCGAACGGCGCGGCGGCCCTTGGCTGCGGGCCGGTTGGCTCCGGCGGCGGCCTTGCGCTTCGGCGTCGTGCTGACGGTTGCGGGTGCGCTGTATCTTGCGGCGGCCGTCAACACACTGACGAGCGTGCTCGGCGTGTTCACGGTGGCGACCTACCTTGCCGTCTACACGCCGCTGAAGCGGAAGACGCCGCTCTGCACTCTGCTGGGCGCGTGTTCGGGCGCCATGCCCCCAGTGATCGGGTGGGCGGCCGCGTCGGGACGGCTGAGCGCCGAGGCGTGGATACTCTACGGCATCCTGTTCCTGTGGCAGTTCCCGCACGTCATGGCGATCGCCTGGATGTATCGTGAGGACTACGATCGCGCCGGGTACGTGGTCCTTCCGGCTGGCGCGCGCCGAGGCCGTTTCATGGGGTGGCAGTGCGTATTGCCGGCGGTCGTCTTGTTCCCGGTGAGCCTGATGCCAACGTTCCTCGGTCATGCGGATCGAGCGTACCTGCCCGGAGCCTTCCTGCTCACCTCGGGGCTTGCCTGGTACGCAGCCCAGCTGGCGCTTCGGAGATCGAACGCGACGGCACGTCGCCTGCTATTCGCTTCGATCATCTACCTTCCGGCACTGCTCATGCTGCTGATGGCTGAGAAGACGTCGCCTGCGTTGGGCGCCGCCGGACACGACGTGAATGGAAGATGTGGGACCCTCCATGAAAGACCACAACCACGAGATCACCACTCCGCCTGAGCAGGAAATGAGCCCCATGAACCAAACGGCGTCCGGTTTCCGAATCGAAGAGGACGCGCTCGGCAACGTGGAGGTGCCGGCCGATCACCTGTGGGGCGCCCAGACGGAACGGTCACACCAGAACTTTCCGATCGGTGTCGACCGCTACCGCTGGGGCCGCCCCGTCATCCGCGCGCTCGGCATCCTGAAGAAGTGCGCGGCGCTCGCCAACGGCGAGCTGGGCCAGCTGCCGGGCGAGAAGGTAGACCTCATCGTCCGCGCCGCGCAGGAGGTCATCGACGGGAAGCTCGACGGCGAATTCCCGCTCGTCGTGTTCCAGACCGGGTCGGGCACGCAGACGAACATGAACGCGAACGAAGTGATCGCGAATCGCGCGATCCAGCTCGCCGGTGGGGCGGTGGGGTCGAAGAAGCCGATCCATCCGAACGACGACGTGAACCACAGCCAGTCGTCCAACGACACCTTCCCGACCATCATGCACATCGCCACGGTCGAGCAGCTCGCTGGTGTGCTGACGCCCGCGATCCGGACGTTGCGGGACACGCTGGACGCCAAGGCCCTACGGTCCTCGAGCATCGTCATGGTCGGGCGGACGCATCTCCAGGACGCCACGCCGCTGACCCTCGGCCAGGTGATCTCCGGCTGGGTCGCGCAGCTCGATCAGGCGCTCGAGGGGATCGACTGCGCCCTGCCCGGCGTGTGTGCGCTCGCGATCGGTGGCACGGCGGTCGGCACCGGGCTCAACGCCCACCCACGCTTCGGCGAGGTGGCCGCGCGGAAGATCGCCGAGGAGACGGGCAAACCCTTCGTCTCGGCTCCGAACAAGTTCGCTGCACTGTCGGCGCACGATGCGATGGTGAACGTCAGCGCCGCACTCCGGACGCTCGCGGGCGCGCTCATGAAGGTCGCGAACGACGTGCGCTGGTACGCCTGCGGGCCCCGCGCCGGATTCGCAGAGCTCCGGATTCCGGAGAACGAGCCCGGTTCGTCGATCATGCCGGGGAAGATCAATCCGACGCAGTGCGAGGCGCTGACCATGGTCGCCGTGCAGGTGTTCGGGAACGACCATGCGGTGGCCTTCGCGGGGTCGCAGGGGAATTTCCAGCTGAACGTGTACAAGCCGGTCATCCTGCACAATGTCCTCGCGTCGACTCAATTGCTGGCCGAAGGTGCGCGCTCGTTCAACGACCGTTGCGCCGCCGGCATCGCCCCGAACGAACGGCGGATTCGCGAGCACCTCGACGGCTCACTGATGCTCGTGACCGCGCTCAACCCGCACATCGGCTACGAGAAGTCGGCGCAGATATCGCTCAAAGCCTACCGCGAGGACCTGACGCTGCGCGCCGCCGCGCTGAAGCTCGGCTTCGTCACGGCGGAGCAGTTCGACGAATGGGTACGGCCGGGGGACATGACGCACCCGCTCTGATGAAAGCCCCCCCCGCGGCGGGCGACTTCACGCGCCCCCACACCTACCCGACCGGGAGCCCCTCACAAGGTTGTGGCCCATGCAGGAATCTGGGAGAGAAGGGCTCCGCTATGGCGCGAATCGTTCGCCCTCGACCCTGACGACTGCCGTGCCGGGGCCGTTTGGCTGGATGCGTGTCCTGATGCCCCCGCTGCTGGTCGCGG
>DATJZY010000040.1 GCA_035577985.1 Candidatus Eisenbacteria bacterium | reverse complement strand
CCGCCGGGTCGGGCAGCGCCGCGGTGAGAACGGCACGGCAGTCGGCGAGATCGGCGCACGCCGTCGTGCCCGTCGTCGTTGGAAGACCCGTCAGGCCCGCGTCGAACGTGCCCACGTAGCCCCCGTTGCCGTCGTCGGTGAGGGCGAGCAGCAGCGCGGTCGTGCCGTTGAAGATCCCGTCGCTCGCGTTCGTCGTGTCGCGAGCGCCGCGCGTACCGTACGGCGCGAGCGCCATCACCTGATCGCTCACCGCGTCGTCGAAGTAGAGCTGCGAGGTGAACTCGTAGGTGATCTGCGTACCGTCGAAGGCGCGGACCTTGAAGTGGATGTGGATCGTGCGGCCGGTGTACCAGCCCGGATAGACGGTGGTGAACTCGACCGCGCCGTTCGCATCGGTCGTCTGGTAGCCGCGCAGGTACTTCCTGCCGACGGTGCCGATCGCCGCCTCGTCGGAGTACAGGCCGCTCGCGCTCGCGTGCCACACGTCGACCTGGAGACCCGGTGCGGGCGCGCAGCCGGCGTCGGCGCGGAGGACGTTGATGCGCAGGCGCAGTGGCACACCGGGCTGCACGGAGCCGTCGCTCGGATCGACCGTGATGTCGGACCGCTGGAGCAGCTCGTCCACGAAGTACGGGCCTTCGGTCTGCGACGGCGGGACCGCGCAGGCGGCCCAGGCGCGGGACGCGCTGCCGAGAGCGACGAACGAGACGGCGCCGGCCGCGCCGATGATGCCGAGTGCTTGCCTGCGCGTCACCACGCAGCCGAGAGTGTGTGTCTTCGCCACGACCTGCCTCCGACTCGCACGTTACACGGGTCGCACCGCGAAATCCGTCGGTCCGGCGCCGCGACGGATTTTCGCGCGCAGCCCGTTCAAGCCACAAGAGGTCGCCCGGGCCGTGACGACCCGGGCGACCACGAGGCGGCCGTTGTCGTGCAGCAGGTCAGAGGGTTCCCAGGAACGCCAGCAGCGACGCCCTCTGTATGGGCCGCAGCGCCAGGAACCGG
The DNA here is from genome assembly GCA_035577985.1 of Candidatus Eisenbacteria bacterium. Taxonomy (NCBI): domain Bacteria; phylum Candidatus Eiseniibacteriota; species Candidatus Eiseniibacteriota bacterium. The sequence goes on along the minus strand of DATJZY010000040.1, from coordinate 4,690 downwards.
CCGCGCGCCGGCGCTCCCTGTCCATCGTGGGCGAGGATCGCCTCCTCGATCGTCTTCGCACGGCCGTCGTGGAGGAAGGTCGTGATCACATGCAGGCCCCACAGCGGCGCCGTGCGCATCTCGCGACCGCTCGCCGTGCCCTGCTCGATGCCGTCGCCGAGGCTGCCCATGTCGTGCAGCAGGAAGTCGGAGTACGGCCGGAAGCGCCGGCGGTTGAGCGCGGCGACCGGGCTGGGGCCGCTGGTCAGCGCCGGCGCGTGGCAATCGTCACAGCCGATGCGACCGAAGACCCGGCTGCCGCCACGGGCGAGCGCCGACGACGACGTGCCGGGGAACGTCTGCTGGAGCTGTGCCGACGCGAGCGCGAAGTCGACCGGCCCGAGCCGCGGCGGCGGGGCGAGGAAGCTCATGAACGCATTGAACGCCTCCACGTCCTCGAGATCGTCGTCGATGCCCGGCACGGGGTCGCAGGCGAGGAGCGAGCAGTCGCCGTTCGGACACATCTCGTCGGGGAACATGGGCGTCGTGATCCCCATCTCGTTCACGTAGGCGTCGCCCGAGAACTGGATCAGGCTCGGCACCTGCGCCTTCCACCCGAACTTCCCGACCGACGTGCCGCCGCTGACGACGTTCACGACCATGTTGGCCCGCCCGGCCGTGGCGGGGGTGCGGCGCGCCTGCGTCCGCGCGAGCGCGACGAACGTCGCATCGGGCACGGCGTCCACGAGCCCCAGACCGAAGAGCGGCGTCGTGCGGCGGCCGGCGCGGATCGTCGCCTGCGGGGGAACGACCTCGCCCACGAAGGTGCACGCACCGGCGGCACCGATGCCCTGATTCTGGATCAGCGAGCCACCGAGCGATGCGAGCGGGTCGAAGGCGCCGCCGGTGGTGGTGCCGAAGCGCGTCTCGACCGTGTCGCTGCCGCCGCCGAGCGCGCCGACGCTGTGGCAGCCGCCGCACGACGTGCCGTTGAAGATCGGCCCCAGGCCCTCGTCGGCCTCCTCGACCGATGCGAAGGCGGCCTGCCCGTCGGTGAACCGCTGCAGCTCCTCCGCGGTGAGGCCGATCACGGGATCGCCGAAGTCCGCCTGTGCCGCACCGCCGAGCGCCAGCGCGATCGCCAACCCGAAGACTCCTCGTTGCTTGTTCATGACTCCATCCCTCCCTTCGCCGTCCGACCGAGGACGGCGAAAGGAGACGTAGGCCGCCGTGGCCGCCGGAGTCTTGGGAACGCGATGAGAAAACGCTGCGATTTGGATGCGACGTGAACGGCGCCGCGGCAGGTGGGCCGATGGTCGTGTCCTTCGGGCCGTACCGCCTCGACCGCCTGAGCGGCCGGCTGCTGCGGGGCGACGCCAACGTTCCTCTTCGCCTGAAGGCGTTCGCGGTGCTGGAATATCTGGCGCTCCACCCTGGTCGGCTGGTGCCGAAGGACGAGCTGCTCGACGCCGTCTGGCCCGCGACGCACGTCTCACCGTCGGTGCTCTCCGGATGCATCCGCGAGCTCCGGTCCGCGCTCGGCGACGACGCGCGATGTGCGCGCTTCATCGAAACCGCGCATCGCCGCGGCTATCGCTTCATCGCGCCACCGGCGACCTCTCCGATACCTGCCACGCCGCCGGTATCGCGCACGGCGCGGGAACTCCTCATGCCCCGCGGCGACACGGAGCTCGCCCGGCTCGCGCGTCAGTTCGCCCGCGCGGTCGCACGCATCGCGCGACGGCGAAGGACGCGGCGCATGCCCGGCGGTCCCGGTCCTCCGCGCGACCGCGGGCCCACTCGCTGAAGGACCCGGAGGCGCGATTCGAGCCCTTGGTCGTAGCTCCGTTGCGCTGCTGCGACGGATTTCGACGCGCGGGCCGTTCAACCCTCAGACGAACGGGCACGAACGTGCCCGAGCGCGATTCCGGATCCGGGGGGAACGACCAATGGTCGGGGCGCCGTGGACAAACGCTTGGTTGGGGGGCGATGTGGCCCGCGACGAGACGTGCTACGCGGCGCCGTGCCCGACGGCACCGGGGGATGAGAGCGGATTCGGACGAAGCGCTGATGGTGCGCGCCGGCAGGGGCGATCGCGCGGCCTGCGAGCGCCTCGTCGAGCGACATCTCACGCGCATCGTGGCGTTCGCGTACCGCATGCTCGGGAATCGCAGTGATGCCGAGGACACGGCTCAGGAGGTCTTCCTGCGCGTGTGGGCCGCCGCACCGCGCTGGCGGCGCGGCGACGCGCAGTTCCGCACCTGGCTCCATCGGGTCGCGATGAACGCCTGCCTCGATCGCATCGCCAAACGGCGCGAGACGACGTCGGACGGCCTGTTGGACCTCGTCGATCCCGCCGCCGATCCGAGCGCACCGGTGCACGACCACGACGTCGCGCGCCACGTGGACGCCGCGCTCGCGAAGCTCCCCGAGATGCAGCGGGTGGCGGTGGCGCTCTGCCACTATCAGGGGCTGCGAAACATCGAGGCGGCGGAGGTCATGAACGTCAGCGTGGAGGCGCTGGAGTCGCTCCTCGCCCGTGCCCGGCGCGCCCTGCGCGCCCACCTTCGCGCGATCGCCCCGATGCTCCTGAAAGGCGACTGACGCCGATGACGCCGGAGCGATTGCGCGAGCTGCTGGACGCATACGGCGCCGCACCGGCGCGCTGGCCGGAGGCCGAGCGTGTCGCAGGGAGCGACCTCATCGCGGCCTCGGCCGCCGCGCGTGCACTCTCCGACGGCGCCGCCGCGCTCGATCGTGTCCTCGATGCCGCGACGACCTCGCTACCGTCGCAGGGGCTCGCGGCGCGCGTGCTCGCCGGCGTGCCACGCCGCCGGCCGCGTCCGTGGCGCGCCGGGCTGATGGCCGCCTTTTCGCTCGCGGCCGCCGCTGCGCTCGCGATCTGGCTTCGAACGCACTCCGAGTCGGCGCGCGAGACCGCGACGATCTCGACCATCGCGCTCGGCGCCTACGAGAGCCCCACCGACGTCCTGCTCGAGCCGTTCGGCCTCGCTCTCTATACGAGCATCCCGTCCATCGGCTGCTACGACTCCGCGCTCGGATGCCCGCGCATCGACACGGCCGGCACCGCCGAGCCGTCCAAAGGAGGGGCATGAACCACCTACGCCGAGCCGCCGTGGTCGCCGCGCTCGTCTGGGGCGTCGCAGCCTGGGCGCAGGGGCCGCCACCGAAGGACGGCGGCGGGCCGGGCCTCATGGGCTCCGGACCGCCGCCGGGTCCGCCCGCCTTCGTCGGCCAGATGTTCCCGCCTGCGATGGTGATGCAGCACCAGCAGGAGATCGGGTTGCGGCCGGCCCAGATCGACGCGATCAAGCACGCGATGGCCGAGACGCAGCAGCGGCTCGTCGACCTGCAGTGGGAGCTCGAAAGCGAATCCGAGGCGCTCGGCAAGCTCCTTGCCGCGGATCGCGTCGACGAGGCGACCGTGCTCGTGAAGCTCGCCAAGGTCACCTCGATCGAGCAGCAGGTGAAGCAGGTGAACTTCACCCTGCTCGTCCGCATCAAGAACACGCTCGATCCCGAGCAGCAGGCAACGCTCCGCGCGCTGCGCCGGCCGCCGTCCGGACCACCCGGTGGCCCGCCCCCGGCGTGATTTTGCCGACCCAAGACCGGGTCTTGGGTCGGGGAGGACCGAGGGTGGCCCGACCTCACGCGCGACCGGCATGCCGCGGCAATGCAGCCGCCGTTCAACGGACCGCGCGCCGTGCGACGGTGGTCCCTTTACACGACGAGCCCGACCGAATAGGCGCTGACCCCGTGACACGCGAGCTCGATCCCGCGACCCTCGACGTCGCCACCTCGGAGCACTACGAGCAGCACGGCTATCCGCATGCCGAGTGGACGTGGCTGCGCCGCAACGCGCCCGTCTTCTGGTACGACCGCCCGAACGTCGAGCCGTTCTGGGCCATCACGAAGCACGCCGACATCATCGAGATCAGCAAGCAGCCCGAGCTCTTCCTGAACCAGCCGCGGCTCGCCGTCTTCACGCTCGACCTCCCACCGCCGCCCGAAGGCCAGGTGCGCCATCTCCTCAACATGGATCCGCCCGACCATGCCCGCTACCGGCGCCTCGCAAGCGGGTGGTTCACGCCGCGCGCCATCCGCGCCATGGACGACAAGGTCGCGCGTGTGACGCGCGAAGTGCTCGACGACGCGGCACGGATGACCGAGGGCGACTTCGTGCGCGAGATATCGGCCCGCATCACGATCGCGGTCATCGCCGAGATGCTGGGTGTGCCCCGAGCGGATTGGAACCGGCTCTTCCGCTGGACGAACGAGATCATCGCGCCGCAGGATCCCGAGTTCCAGAGCGGTGGGACGCCGCGCGACACCATCGAGTCCGCGCGGCTCGAGCTCTTCACGTACTTCAACGACCTCGTCGAGCGCCGGCGCGCGCAGCCGACCGCCGACATCGTCAGTGTCATCGCCAACGGGCGCGTGAACGACGCGCCACTGCCGCCCGTCGAGCTGCTGTCGTACTTCTTCCTGCTGGTCGTCGCTGGCAACGAGACTACGCGCAACGCGATGACCGGCGGTTTGCTCGCACTGCTCGAGAACCCGGGCGAATGGGAGAAGCTCCGCGCCGACGCCGAGCTCGTCGATTCCACCGTCGAGGAGGTCGTACGCTGGACGACGCCCGTCATTCAGTTCGCGCGGACGGCGACACAGGACTACGAGCTGCGCGGCAAGA
>DATJZY010000039.1 GCA_035577985.1 Candidatus Eisenbacteria bacterium | reverse complement strand
GGTGTGGACGAGCTACGCGCGCTACGCCGACTGGTGCATCCTGATCGTGCGCACCGATCCGAACGCGCCCAAGCACAAGGGGCTCACGTTCCTCCTCCTCGACATGAAGACGCCGGGCATCACGATCCGCCCGCTGGTCGAGATGACGGGCGTCGCGTGGTTCAACGAGGTGTTCTTCGACGACGTGCGGATCCCGGCGGACCGGATCGTCGGCCGCGTGAACGAGGGCTGGACGATCGCCATCACCACGCTCGCGCACGAGCGCGGCGGGTCGGCGCCGCACGCGCGCCTCGCCTCGGAGCTGCGCGACATGCTCCGGCTGGCCCGCACGCGCGTACGCGAGGACGGCCCGGTGACGCAGGACCCGCGCTACCGCCAGCGCCTCGCGCAGTCGTACATCGACACCGAGGTCGTACGGCTCGTCGCCTGGAAGCAGGTGAGCGAGCTCATGCGGACGGGACACCCCGGTCCCGAGGGCTCGTACCTGAAGCTCCTGTGGAGCGAGACCGACGTGCGCATGAAGGAGCTCGGCATCGAGCTCGAGGGGCCGTACGCGAACGTCGAGCGCGGCGACCGGCACGCGGTGGACGCGGGTCGCTGGCAATACGAGTACCTCTGGTCGCGCGCCGCGCCGATCTACGCCGGCACCTCCGAGGTGCAGCGCAACATCATCGCCGGTCGCGTCCTCGGCCTGCCGCGCGGCTGAGCGTTTGACGCCGGCCCACCGGCCGGTGTGTATGTCGGGGCCGTGGCGATCACGACTCCGATCATCGACGTCTGGACCCAGTACCTGTCGCCGACGCCCCCGGGTACGAACCCGGCCGGCGAGAACGTCTTCCGCAACTACGGCATGCTCGACGAGTACCACGGCGGGACGAACCTCGAGCGCATGATCGAGCGCATGGACGCGGCCGGCGTGAAGGTGGCGCTCATGGCCGGCGACAACGCCGCCGTCGCCAAGGCGATGGAGAAGTTCCCGGGCCGCATCTACGGCCAGTACCACGCCGAGCCGACGCACGACGTGATGAAGCGCGTGCGCGAGCTCGACCACTACGTGCGGCAGTGCGGCTTCGTGTGCCTGCGCATCGAGCCGTTCATGTGGCGCGAGGTGCCGACCTACCGGCTCTACTACCCGCTCTACGCGAAGGCGATCGAGCTCGACGTCACGTTCCAGACCCAGGTCGGCGACACGGGGCCGCTCTACCCGTCGCGCACGGGTCAGCCGATGTACATCGACGAGGTGGCGCTCGACTTCCCCGACCTCCGCATCATGTGCGGCCACGTCGGCATGCCGTGGACCGAGGAGATGCTAGGCGTCGCGTTCAAGCACAAGAACGTGTGGATCGACACGTCGGCGCGCGTGCCGAAGCACTGGCCCGAGCCGTTCGTGAAGTTCGTGAAGAGCTGGGGCCGCGACAAGGTGTGCTTCGCGACCGACTACCCGCTGCTGCAGTGGGATCGCGTCCTGAAAGAGGTGGACGGCCTCGGCCTGCCCGAGGAGGTCCAGCGCAAGTTCCTGCACGACAACGCCGCGAAGGCGTTCAAGCTGAAGGTCTGAGGAGAGATCGATGTCCGAGAACGCTCAACCGCTCCTGTTCCGCGTCGAGGACGGCGTCGCCTGGCTGGTCATGAACCGTCCGGAGGCGCGCAACGCGATGAACATGGAGATGCGCGCCATCTACTTCGACGCGCTCCAGAAGTGCGCCGAGGACGAGGCGATCCGCTGCGTCGTCCTCACCGCGACGGGGAAGGGCTTCTGCACCGGCGCCGACCTCTCCGGCTCGCGCGCCGTGAAGGGCGATCAGGGGACGCCGCACCCCGGGGCGACCCGCGCCGCCATGGCGTCGTCGCAGAAGACGATCCGCGCGCTGTGGGACCTGGAGAAGCCGATCATCGCGGCGGTGAACGGCGTGGCCGCCGGGCTCGGCGCGCACCTCGCGTGGGCCTGCGACCTCGTGATCGCCGCCGACGAGGCGCGCTTCATCGAGATCTTCGTGCGCCGCGGCATCGCGCTCGATGCCGCCGGCGCCTTCCTGCTGCCGCGGCTCATCGGCCTCCACAAGGCGAAGGAGCTGGTCTTCTACGGCGACGATCTCTCGGCGGCGGACGCGGAGCGCCTCGGCCTGGTGAACAAGGTGGTGCCGGCGGCCGACCTCGAAGCCGAAACGAAGAAGTGGGCGGGGCGGCTCGCGACGGGCCCGACGTTCGCGATCGGGCTCTCGAAGCGGCTCCTCAACCGCTCGCTGCAGTCGGACATGGAGACGTGCTTCGCCGAGGAAGCGTTCACGCAGGCGCTCACCGCGAACAGCGAGGACATGCGCGAGGGGATCCGCTCGTTCATGGAGAAGCGGAGCCCGGCCTTCAAGGGACGGTAGGGCCACGGCCGCCCGGCAGGGCGGTGCATGGAAAAGAGCATCCTCAGCGGTCGCGTCGACCGGCATCGACGGCTACGCCGTGGCGGGATGGCCGGCGACCAACCGCCACGCCTGCTCGATCGCGTTCGCATCGCGATCCGCTTGCGCCATCTCAGCCGCCGAACCGAGAAAGCCTACGTCGGCTGGATCAGGCGGTTCGTCCTCTT
>DATJZY010000038.1 GCA_035577985.1 Candidatus Eisenbacteria bacterium | reverse complement strand
GCCGCGGCCCCGTGTGATCCCGAGCCGTCGGCCTGCGAGTCCGTCACCACGACGACGGGCGGCGGGACGACCACGACGAGCACGACCATGCCGTCGGGCGGCTCGATCCTGAAGGGCGCGCTCGTACCCACCGTCGGGCGCTTCAACTACAACCTGAGTCTCGGGCTGCCGGGAGCGAACAGCGCCTGCAACACGAACTTCACGGGCACGCACGCGTGCACGTACGCGGAGCTGCAGTCCGCCGCGGCCGCGGGCGACCTCGTCGGTCTGCACGACACGGCCAGCGGCGTCGTCACCTCCTTCTGGGCGATCGATCCGACGGCGGCCGCGCTCTCGCAGTGCAACGACGACGCCATGGGCGGCTCCGGCCTCAATTGGGAATACGGAACCGCGCACACCGCTTCGCGAGGTCAGAAGGTGCCCCTCGACAATGCGGCGGGCACACTGGGCGCGCTCCAGACCGGTCTGCAGTGCAACTTCTCGGGTTCGAGCTCGGTGGGCTGCTGTCAGTGATGCGCGCGGCGTCGCCGGCACGAGAGTGCTGGCGACGCCGGCTCCTCTCCGTCGTCGCCGCGCTCTGCTGCTCGACCTTTCCTCCCGGCGTCGCGTGGGCCACGACGTCCTGCGCCACCCCGGGCTCCGGCTGGTGCGTGGCGCGCCGCTTCGCAGGCACCGTGCCGCAGGGTGAAATCGGGTTCCGCTTCGGCGAGCCGCTCGACGTCGACGGCGACGGCCGGGCGGACCCGGCCGCCGGCGCCCGCTTCAAGCTCCAGCAGGGGACGCTCCAGAACGGGAGCGCGACGGTGTGGTCGGGCGCGAGCGGCACGCCGATCCGGGAGTGGGACGGCGACATGCCGGACGGTCTGTTCGGCCACTGGGTGATGCCGGTCCCCGACGTCTCCGGCGACGGGCTCGCAGACGTGGTGATCGCGGCTCCCCACGCCCCGGTGGACGGCCGCATGCGGGGCGTCGTCGTCGCGCGTTCGCCCAAGACCGGCGAAGAGATCTGGCGACGCCCGGAAGCCGAGAGCGAGAACCTCGGATGGGACCTCACGCTCGCCGGCGACGCCGACGGCGACGGCCATCCCGACCTCTTCGTGGGTGCACCCGCGGCCGACGGCGGGCGGGTCTACCTCCTGAACGGCAAGGACGGCACCGTGCTGCGGACGTACCTTCCGCAGGACGAAGGCGGGTCCTTCGGATGGTACGTCGCCCGGCTCGACGATCTCGACGGCGACGGGCGCGCCGACCTCGTGGTCGGGGCGCCGTACGCGCGCCGGCGCGACGGCACGAAGGTCTCCGGAGCGTCGGTGTTGTCGTCTGCCAGCGGCAAGGAGCTGCAGCACTGGCGGAGCACGGACCCGCGCGGCGGTTTCGGGAGCGTCGTGGCGGCGGCTCCGGATCTCGACGGCGACGGCAAGGCCGATGTCGTCGTGGCAGCGCCCGGGACCGAGGATCAGACCCGCTCGATCCCCGGGGAGCTCTACATCTATTCGAGCGGCAGCGGGAAGGAGCTGCGACATTGGTCGGGCCGGCAGCCGGGCGAGCTGTTCGGGCGCATGGTCATCGCGGCGGGCGATCTCGACGGTGACGGCGTCACGGATCTCGCGATCGGCGCGCCCTGGTATCGTCGCGACGCCGACGACCGCGTGGGCCGCGTCGAATTTCGCTCGGCGCGTAGCGGCGCCGTGTTGGGCGAGCTCGCCGGCGACGAGGCGGACTCCTGGTTCGGCTGGCACATGCGGCCGGCTCCCGATCCCGACGGACACGGTCGCCCGGCGCTCCTCGTGAGCTCGCTCCGTCACCCCGTCGGCGGCAAGCTCGGTGTGGGCGTGCTCGACCTGCTGGTGCTGCGTCCCGCGAAGGACGCGGGCGCTCAGGGCACGACGACGCGCGGCGCACGCCGCAGCGACATCAAGTAGACGCGAACGGCCGCCCGGTCGTCCCACGAGAGCGCCGCGAACGCGGCGCGCGCGGCGGCGCCTTCGCCGTCGTGTCCGGCGATCGCATACTCGAGGCTCGGCGCGCGGCCGTCGTGGAGGTAGGGCGCCGAGTCGGCGACACCCCACAGGCGCGGCGTCAGGTACATCTGCGTGGCGACGCCGTTCTGGACGTGCCTGGCGGCGTTGCCGGGGCCCATGTCGTGGCGGCGCAGATCGCTGAACAGCCACACGGGATAGCCGCCGAGGCGCGGATCGTATCGCAGCCCCGGCTGCCGCATGCTACGCGACAGGTCGATCGGCGGGAGCCCGTCCAGCTCGAGCATGGGGCTCTCGAGGACCATCATCGGCTGGTGGCAGCCCGCGCAGCCGGCCGCGTGAAACCGATCGCGCCCGCGCTGGAAGTCGGCGGCGAAGCTCGTCGTCGTCGGTGGGAGGAGGTTCGTCGCCGCCGCCGGGATGCGACGGTCCTGGATCATCGGCTCGACGATGGGCATCTCGAGGAGCGCCAGATGGACCGTGAGCGCCTCGAAGGGACCGCGCCCGAGCTCGTCGCGGATGCCGTCGCCGTCGGGGTCGCCCGGATCCTTGCCGTCGCCGAGCCGTTCGCGCACGCCGCTCGCGAGGAGCCGGTCGCTCTGGACGCCCATGTGGACCTGGAGCGCCTCGCTGGCGAAGTCCGAGAAGTCGGCGAGCGTGCCCTTCCAGCCGAAGGGCTTCACGACGAGGTCCGCGTCGATGCCCTGGAGCCCGGATCCGTCGACGTCGCCCTTCGCGCTCGCGCGCAGGACGCCGAAGTCGACGCCCTTGGCGGCGAGCCGCGCCTCGCGCGTCGCGCCCGCACGCGCGGCGTCGCGCACGAGGTCGGCGCGCTGCTGCTGGAGGGCGTGCGTCATCTCCCGCCCGAGCGCCATGACGACGCCCGGCGCGACCAGCGCGGGCGGGTTGCGCGCGTCGCCGCTGCCGGGACGCTCGCCGTCGCCGTCGAGGAACGCGTTGTCGGTCTCGGCGCCGGCGCCGTCCGGACCGCCGATCCAGTGGCACGAGGGGCAGGAGATCGTCTCCGGCCCGCCGAACAGGTCCTGGTGCACGCGACGGAAGGGGCCGGTCGGCGCACGGGCGGCGTTGCCGCTTCCCAGCCCGTCGGCGAAGTCGAACTCGTGCTCGAAGAGGAGCTGCCCGCGATCGGCGACCTCGTCGAGACACACCCACCCGGCGGCCAGGCGCGCCGGGTCGAGCTGCGTGCGCATCTCGCGCATGAAGAAGCCCGGCTCCGCGGCCTCGCGCAGCCGGAGCTCCTGGCGGCGCGCGGCCAGGCGGTGCGCCTCGCGGCCCGCTTCGAGGCCGAGGGGCGCCGGCCGCTCGACCGGTGGGCAGCTCGCACGCCACGCCGGTCGGTCGTCGGGCTCGCCGCCGCACGCGACGAGGAGCACCGTCGCGGCGATCATCGCACACGCGCGTCGAGTCATGGGACGAAGAGCTTCGGCTGTCGCGAGAGCGACGTCAGGAAGACGCGGACGCTCGCGCGTCCGTCGTGGTCGAGCGCCAGGTACGCGTCGCGCGCCGCGGCCGCCTCGCCGCCGTGGAGCACGATGGCGTCGTTCACCGTCGGCGCGCGCCCGTCGTGCAGGTACGGCGCCGTCTCGGCGAGGCCCCACAGCGGGCGCGTGAGGAACACGCTCGCCGGAATCGTGCCCTGCGCCGCCGGGCTCGCGAGCCCGGGTCCCATGTCGTGACGTTTGAGGTCGCTGAAGAGATTCACGAGGTAGCTCGTGGTGCTGCCCGCGTACTTGGGCTCGATCTTGGGACCGTCGCCGTCCTTGGCGACGTCGATCACGAACGGCGGGCGGTCGGGTCCGGCGGGCTGCCGCGCGTCGAGCTTCGGATCGTCGAGCTCCAGCACGGGGACGTGGCAGCCGGCGCAGCCGATCTGCTCGAAGCGCGCGCGGCCGGCGGCCCACATGTCGAGCAGCCCCGGATCGCGCGGCGGACGCATGACCGGCACCTCGAGCTGCGCGAGATAGCCGACGACGGTCGTCAGCATGCCGTCGTCGATCTCGAGCGACACGCCGTCTTCGTCGGTGTCCCACCACGGCCCCGGGCCGTACGCCGCGGCGGGGAGCGTGCCGTCGCGCACGGCGAGCTGGGCGCGCTTCGAGAGCAGGCCCTGGTGGATGTGGAGCGACTCCTCGGCCATGTCGCGCAGCGTGGCCTGGTGTCCCTTCCAGCCGAACGGCCGGATCGTGAGGTCCGCGTCGACCCCCTCGATCCCGTGGTCGTCGACGGTGCCGTCGGGCCGGGCGACGATCCGCCCGAACGAGACGCCCTTGGCAACGAGGGCCTGCTCGATGGGACGAGCCTCCTTCGCCGCGCGCTCGCGCGCACTCGCCGCCTGCGCCTGCAGCGCGGCGCTCATCTCGCGCGCGAGACACGCGATCGGACCCAGGCCGAGAACGTGCGGCGCGTTGCGGACGTCCGCGCTGCCGGTCCGCTCGCCGTCACCGCGCAGGAACGCGATCTGCGTCTGGGTGCCGCTGCCGTCCGGACCGCCTTTCGAATGACAGCCGAAGCACCCGAACGCGTCGGGTCCGCCGGCCGCGCCGCGCTGGATGCGGCGGAGCCGCGGCGTCGTGTCGGGGTTCCGGTCGCCCTTGCTGCCCCAGCCGTTCTCCGGCCGGAACGGATAGGCGAACAGCTCGTCGCCGACGACGAAGAGCGCGTCGATGCCGAGCGTGCGGCGGTCGAGCTGGCCGTCGGTGAGCGTCGCGTGCTCGACCAGCTCGCCGGGATCGCGCGCGTCGAGCACCCGGTCGAAGCGCTCGCGGTGGCGGAGATCGACGGCGTGCTCGAGGTCCTGCACGAGCACGGTGTCGTCCGGGACCGCGGCCTCGTCGATCGCGAACGCGGCGCTCGGCGGGACGGCCGGACCCTTCGCGCGAACGGCGCGCACGCCCAGCGCGAGACCCGCGAGCGCGAGCGCCGTCCCGAACCCCAGCGCCGCGAAGCGCTGCACCCGTCGCCGTCGCGGGTCCGACACGAGCGTGCACCCTAGCAGGACGCCCCCGCCATGGCGACGGAAAAGCGGGCGATCGCCGGCGAGCAGCGCCGGTCGGGGCGTTCAGGGATACACGCCCGGCTGACCGAGGCGAGTCACTCCGTTCCTCGCCGGGTCGAGCACGCTGGCGGACGGCCGCGTCAGTTCGTCTTCATCGTACGCCGCCACAGGTCGGTGCAACTGCGCACGGTCTCGACGTCGGTGCTCGTCTTGGTCGCGACCTCGTCGGCGCTGAGCCCGCTGTTCTGATCCAGGACCGCCACGATCTTCGCGCAGCCTGGGGCCATCTTCTGGCCGGCCGCGTTGGCGTCCTTCGGCGCCGGCTTGTCCTTCATGCCCGCGCGCCACTGGTCCATGCAGTTGCGCACCGTCTCGACGTCCGTGCTGGTCTTGCTCGCCACCTCGTCCGCGCTGAGCGAGCCGCCGCTCTGATCCATCACGGCGGCGATCTTCTCGCACCCGGGCGCGACGCCTTGTCCCGCCCGCGCGACGGCGAGCGGTGACAGGATGCACGCGAGCAGCACGATGCCTGCGTTCCGTCGAATGTCCATGCGATGCCCTCCTTGGGCCCTCGCGTAGCGCGGATGGTTGGCGGAGGGCAACCTCCGCCACGTGCGCTGTCTGCGTAGTCGTCTTCCGCGCGATCGGCGGCGTCATGACGCGGCCGGAAGCACGATGGACTCATCGCATCGATTCAGACTCTGCGTGATGGAATTCGGCTTGCCGACGCAGAAAAGGTTGACACTCGCGCGAGCGCGGGTCTATGTCTCGCCGCAGATCCGCAGTCTCGCTCCAGGAGCGGTGTAGGGGGGAATGTTTTACCACCTGGTGCTCGGGTGCCTTCGAGAGGGCAAGCCGCGTCACGGCTACGACGTATGTAGCGAGCTGCGTACTCGCACCGGACTGCAGGTCAACCCTGGCAACGTCTACCGCGAGCTCGCGAAGCTCGCCGCGCACGGACTGATCGGTGCAACGGCCAATCCACCCGATGCCGACCCGCGCAGGAATCCGTACACGATCACCGACGGAGGTCGAACCGCCTTCGACGGGTGGCTGCGGTCGCCAGCCACACAAGACGAGGAGCTCTCGGCGTGGGTGGCCTTTCTCGATCGCATCCCGCCAGCGGAGAT
>DATJZY010000037.1 GCA_035577985.1 Candidatus Eisenbacteria bacterium | reverse complement strand
TAGCACCCTTGCCGCGCCGGCTTGGCCGGCGCGGCATACCGGCCGCGCATGCCACAACGGCGCCACACTCGCCCCCGACGCAAGACGCAGTCTTGCGTCGGCGTCTAGAAGAAGAAGTGTAGCTCGAACACGAGCTCGTCCTGGTTCTCGGTGAGGACGCTCGGGTTGGTGCTCGGCTGATTCGGGCCGTTGTTGATCCTGTATTGGATCCGCGGCTGGATGAAGCGATTGATGAAGGGCTCCGCGCCGATACAGTAGCGGACCTGGTTCTGGTCGTGGTTCACCTTCACGTAGTCGAAGGTGCCGCGGATGTTGAGCCACGAGAAGAGCAGGAAATCGAGCTCGGCGTAGGCGGCGAACTGGTCGCGCTTGTTCTCGGAGGCGACCGTCCGGTCGTCGATGTAGTCGAACTCGGCGAGATAGGTGAGGCGCCAGATGTTCGACCCGGCGTACACTCCGGCCACCCACCGTTTGTCGCTCTGGAACCCGTACGACGCGCCCGCAAGGACGTTGCGCACCACGGGCACGTCCTCGTAGAGGCCGTAGCCGTTCACCGTCACCTGCACGCTCTTGTCACCGCTCGCGCCGTTGGTGATCGAGGTGGCGAGGAAGTACGGACCCGGGGCGAAGCCGATCTCGCCGCCCACGTCCGGGTTCTGGAACGTATAGCCGACGCGGCCCCGGATGTAGGCCGTGTCGTCCCATACTCGCAGCCCGTAGGTCGGGTACAAGCGGCCGGCCTTGAGGTAGGTGTCGTACGGCAGGAGACCGCGGATCAGGCCGAATGCTTCGCGATTGGTGACGCCGCCGTTGAGGTTGAAGTCGCTGTAGAGCGTCACGTAGTCGGGAAAGAGATCGACCTGCGCGTAGCCGAGGAACTCCTGCACCTCGGTCGTGTTCGACGTGACGCTTCGACGGAACGCCTGATCCGACGGGATGCTGTTCGAATGCCCGAACTTGTCCTGGAAGATGGTCGTGTTCCGGACCCGCAGATCGCCGCCGATCGACACCCACTCGTTGATCTGCCCGTTGAAGCCCTTCACCGTGGGCGGGATCGGCAGCAGGTCGAGATCGTCCAGGATGTCGTGCGCGTGGATGTGCGCGAAGGGCGTCCGCTTTCCGCCGCCGGTGAGGTTGGTGTGGCAGTCGTTGCACTTGGCGCCGGCGCGGACCTCCAGGTAGGGTTCCGCGGCCGAAAAGCGCGCAGTGGTTGCGAGTGCGACGAGGACGCCGAGGACTGCTACGAGTTGGTGGCGCATTCGGTGATCCATTGCCCGATCGCGGCGATGTCGTCGGCCGAGAGGCAGACGGCGCCCTGCAGGGGGTTGCCCGGACAGCTCTGCGGCATCAGCGTTCCCGAGATGCCGGGCGCGCCGATGATCTTCTGGTAGACGTAGCTGTTGTCGGGCGAGCCGGGCTTCACGCGGAGCACCTTTGGCTGTTGCGACGACTTGACGTTGACGGTCTGGCCGTAGCTCTTGCCTTGGCTGAGATCGAGATCGCCGGCGGGAACGCTCCCCCGGTGACAGGCCGTCGACTGGGCACAGGACCGGTCGTAGATCGGCTGGATGTTCTGCGAGTAGGAGACGGTCGGGCAGCCGGGCGGATCGCACTTACACTTGTTCCCGCCGCCACCGCCCCCTCCTCCGCTAGGGCCGCCGCCCGCGCATGCCGCGAGCAGGCACGCGGCCAGTACGACGACCGGCCGAATCAATGCCCGTGCTCGAGCGCGGACTTGAGCGCCGCGAGGTGACCGAGCTCGGTCGACAGACGCTTGAGGCTCTCGAGCACGCGCGTAACCTCGCCCTGCGCCCACTCGATCTCCTGCGTGCTCACCTTGGCGAGCGCGCCGCGGAGCTGATCGTAGAGTCCCACCAGGCCCTCGACGCCCGAGACGCCGGACTCGGTCATCCGCCGGTTGATCTCGCGCGTGAAATTGATGATCTGATCCGTCTGCCGAACCATCTCGTCCATCTCGTCCTCCCGCAGTGCCGCGAAGTCGTCGCGTGATAGCACCAACCCCAATGGGTGACAATAGAGAGAAGGCTCCCGACGATGCGCCGACACGCGTGATCGCCGGCTACGAGGCGGCCCGGGCGCAGGTGACCGTCGGCGACGAGGTCGTCGCGCTCTGGCGAGTGGCCGATCTCGAACGGTACGTCGATCGCGACGCGCTCCTGCGTTCCGACCATCCCGCCGAACCGCCGTACTGGGCGCACGCGTGGAGCGGCGGGCGGCTTCTCGCGGAGATCGTTCCGGCGCGAGCCGGCCGCGTGATCGAGATCGGGTGCGGGCTCGGGCTTCCCGGGATCGTTGCAGCACGGCGCGGCGCCGACGTCCTGTTCGTCGACCGGGAGCGGGCGCCGCTCGCGTTCGTACGTGAGTCCCTGCAGGCGAACGGCTGCCGCGCGCTCGGTCTCGTCGCCGCGGATTTCATCCGCTGCGCGTGGCGGGCACGATTCGACGTCGTCCTGGCGGCCGAGGTCCTCTACGACCGCGAGTGTTTCGGACGTGTTGCGGACGCGCTCGCGGACCTGGTCGCGCCGGGCGGGGTCGTGCTGCTCGCCGACGGGCACCGGATCGACACGGCGCGCTTCTACGACGAGGCAGCGCGGCGCGGCTTCACGTGGTCTTCATCGAGCCGGCAGGTGCGGGAGGAGGGCCTCCCCGTCGACGTCGGCCTCGTCGTGATGCGGCGCTAGGAGCAAGGCCGAGCCAAGACTACGTCTTGGCTCGGGGTAGGACGCGGGTGTGTCGCGTTCGTGGCACCAGCGCATCATTCTCGCCTCCGACCCAAGACGGATTCTTGGGTCGGGCTTCCTAACCGAGCCCGTACTTGGCGATCTTCCGGTACAGGCGCTGGCGATCGATGCCGAGACGGCGCGCGGCCTCGTTCTTGTTGCCGTTGCTCTCGGCGAGCGCGGCGGCGATGAGACGGGATTCGGCTTCGTCGAGGGTCGGCAGGCTGCCGTCGGCACGCTCGAGCGGGACGCGGCGAGCTCGCCCGGTGATTCCGGGAGGCAGGGCGTCTTCCGTGATGACGTCCCCCACCGAGAGCGCGAACGCGCGCTCGATCGCGTTCTGCAGCTCGCGCACGTTCCCGGGCCAGTCGTAGGTGGTGAGCCGCGCCAGCGCGTCCGCTGCGAGGCGTTTTGGGGCGACGCGATACTGGCGCGAGTAGCGCTCGAGGAAATGGTCGGCCAGCAGCGGGATGTCCTCGCGGCGGGCGCGCAGCGGGGGCACCTCGATGTGGACGACGTTCAGGCGGTAGTAGAGGTCGGAGCGGAAGCGGCCGGCGCGGACCTCGGCGGTCATGTCGCGGTTGGTCGCCGCGATGAGGCGCACGTCGACGGGCACGGGCCGGGTCGAACCGAGCGGCGTGACCTCGCGCTCCTGGACGGCGCGCAGGAACTTCGCCTGCAGCGAGAGCGGGATCTCGGCGACCTCGTCGAGCAGCAGCGTGCCGCCCGCCGCGGCGCGAAAGACGCCGTCGTGGTCGCTGACCGCGCCGGTGAACGCGCCCCGGCGGTGGCCGAAGAGCTGGCTGTCGAGTAGCGTCTCGGACAGCCCGGCGCAGTTGATGGCGACGAACGACGCCGCGGCCCACGGCCCGCGCTGATGGATCGTGCGTGCGACCAGCTCCTTGCCCGTCCCGCTCTCGCCCGAGACGAGGATCGTGCTCTTGTTCTGGCTGACGGCGTCGACGAGCCGGTAGACCTCCTGCATGGAGCCGCTCGAGCCGACCAGCTCACCGATGCGTTCGAGACGTCCGATCTCGCGCTTCAACCGCGCGTTCTCGCGCTCGAGCGCCTGCACCTTCAACGTGCGCTCGATCGTGAGGAGGATCTCCTGCGGGCGGGCGTCCTTGATGAGGTAGTCGGCGGCGCCGAGCTTCATCGCCTCGACGGCGCTCTCGATGGTGCCGTAGCCGGTGAGGACGACGACGGCGATCCCGATGCCGCGCTCGTGGATCGCGCGCAGGAGCCCCATGCCGTCCATGACCGGCATCTTCAGGTCGGTCAACACGACGTCGAACGTGTCGGCGCCGAGCAGCCCGAGCGCCGCCTCGCCGTGCAGCGCGTGGGTGACGACATGGCCGGCGCGCTCGAGATTCTTGGCGAGCGTCCGCGCCATGTTGATTTCGTCGTCGACCAGCAGGATGCGCGCGGTCATCGGCGCCCTTCAGGACGCCCGCGGCACGACGTCGCTGTGGCAGAGGCAGGGCAGCTCGATGGTGAACGTCGTACCGACGCCGAGCTCGCTCGTCACCCGCACGTCGCCGCCGTAGCGGTGCAGGATCGCGTGCACGACGAACAGGCCGAGCCCGGTGCCCTGGCCGGGCGCCTTGGTCGTGAAGAACGGATTGAAGATGTCGCGCAGATGCGCCTGGGGAATGCCGACGCCGGTGTCTTGCACCTCGAGGCGCACGCGATCGCTTCCGGCGCGCTGCGTGCGCACCATGAGGCGGCCGCCCTGGGGCATCGCCTGCACGGCGTTGGTGACGAGGTTGAGGAGGATCTGCCGCATGGCGTTGTCGTTCGCGATGCACGGGGGCACCGGCCCGAGCTCTGCCGCCACTTCGACGCCGCTCGACTTCAGGTACTGCTCGAGGAGCTGCAGCGTCCGCTCGACCAGGGCGTTGACGTCGAGGCGCTCCAGCTCCGAGCCCGACTCGCGCGAGAACTCGAGCAGGTTCTTGATGATTGACTGCGCGCGGCCGATCTCGTCTTCGGCCATGCGAAGATCTTCGCTGACGTCCTTGTCGGCATGGTCGAGGCGGGCGCGCAGGTCGTAGAGGGCGTTCATCACGATCGCGAGCGGGTTGCGCAGCTCGTGGGCGATGCCGGCGGCGAGCTGGCCGATCGCCGCCATCTTCTCGGACTGGACGAGCTGAGCCTCGAGGCGGCGCTGCTCGGACATGTCGATGCACACGAGCTGCACCCAGTGACGATCGCCGTAGTCGATGGCGCCGACGCTCACGTAGACGGGGATCGTCTGGCCGCCCGCGACGACGAGGTGGAGATCGTCGCGGCTCGCCGATCCGCGGGCGAGCGCCTCCTGCCGGAGCGCCTCGGCGGCGACGCGTTCGCCCGGCGGCAGGAGCTCGGTGAAACGCCGGCCGACGAGCTCGGCGCGTGGCATGCCGAGCAGGCGCTCGGCGACCGTGTTCGCGTCGACCAGGCGACCCTCGCTGGTGTCGGTGCGCAGGATGCAGGCAGGGGCGTGGTCGATCGCCCGGCGGTAGCTCGCCTCCTGCTCGAGCAGCAGCTCCTCGCGACCGTCGACGAAGAAGTCGGTGATGTGCAGCACCCGGATGCGAAGCTCCTGCCAGAGGAGCGTCGTGAGGCGTTCGGCTTGCGCCGGGTCGCCGGCGTGGATGCGCCGGATCTCGGCGTCGAGGAGCTGCGCCAGACGCATCTGCGCCGCGATGAAGCGCGAGGCGGGAAACTGCGCGATGAAGCCGCGCCGGGCATGGCTGCGCAGGAAGAGATACGTCTCGATGTCGCGCGGGTCGGCGATGTGGCGGGTCCAGCGCGATACGGCCGCCATCTGGTCGGCGATGATCGCCGTCCAGTCGCGCTCGGGGATCCCGAGGGCCGGCCCGATCTCCCGCATCCACCCCGGGAGCAGGGCCGGGGTACGCTCCATGACGAAATCCGCCAGGGCGCGCCGCAGCTCGATCTCTTCCGGTGGGATCTGCAGGAGGCCCGTACCGCGGACGTATGCCTCGATCCGCTCGACGTGACGGACGAGGGAAGCATCGGCGGCGTCGAGGGCCACGAGGTCGGGGTTAGCAGGCGCCCAGGGGGCACGCCAGCGCCGCAACGATCGTCCGCCGCATGTGTTCGTCGGCACGTGACCGCCATCGCGATCCCCTGGGCAACGCGTGGGCCATGGCCTAAGCTCTGTCCCGTGACGGCGCCGCTGCGAGCCGGCGCCGGCAAGGGCGCCACCGAGGTCGATGCTGCAGCACCCGCGGCAGCAGGTGCCGACCCCGACGTCGCCCTCATGCTGCGGGTCCAAGCGGGCGACCAGGGGGCCTTCGGGGAGCTGTTCGGGAAGTTCGGCCCCAGGGTCCTGCAGTACACGCGCCGGCTCGTGGGGAGCGAGGCCCGCGCCGAGGAAGTCACCCAGGACGTCTTCGTGCAGGTGTTCCGTTTCCGCCATCGCTACCGTCCGGAAGCCCGCTTCGCGACCTGGCTCTTCAAGATCGCGACCAACCTCTGCCTGAACGAGCTGCGACGCCCGGAGCGCCATCTGCGGGTCGACCTCTGGGATCGCCCCGAAGGCGAGGAGATGCGCGAGGGGCCGTCGCTCCCCGATCCGGAAGCCATCACGCCCGAGGAGGGCGCTTCTACCCGGGAGCTGGCGCGCGCCCTCGAGGAGGCCATCGGATCGCTGCCGCCCAAGCAGCGGGCCGCCCTCACGCTGTCGCGCCTGGACGGGCTCGCGTATCGTGACGTGGGCGAGGTTCTCGGCTGCAGCGAGGGGGCCGTGAAGGCCCTCTTGTTCCGGGCGATCCATGCGTTGAAAGCTCGTCTCCGAGAGCACATGTAGTAGAGGACCCATGCGCTGCCACACTGCACAGAGGTTGGTGATCGCCGGCTACGACGGCGAGCTCGCGAGCTGGCGCCGCCGGGCGCTCGATCGCCATTTGGCGACCTGCGAGCGATGTCGCGCGGAGCGCGCGTCGACGGACCGCGTGTTGGCTGCGATCGACACGCTCGCCGTCGAGACGCCGATGCCGGCGCGTCTCGAGCAGAACGTGCTGCGCGACGTGCGGAAGCTCGCGGCCGAGGAGGAGCAGGGCTCGGCGTTCGCGTGGCTGCGATCGGGCGTTCCGATCGTCGCGACGGGTGCGGTCGCGTTGCTCGCCGTGGTGATCGTGCGCGGGATGGACGAACCGGCGGGTCCGACGAGCACGACGCGCCGGGACACGGTCGCTCAGGCGCCGCCGAGCACGCGCCTCGTCGCCCGCAAGGCACGCCGCGTTCCGGACGAGCCGCCCCCTGCACTGGCGGCGCGCCCCGACCTCTTCATGGACCTGCCGATACTGCGCAACATGGAGAAGCTGCAGCACTTCGACGCCATCGCCACGACCGACACGGACGACGGCGGCACGCCCGACGCCGGAGGGACGCCGTCGAACGGATGATGGGGCGCGCGTTGGCAACGATCGCGGTGCTCGTCGTCGTCTCCAGCGCGGGAGCGCAGCCGGCCCCGCGCAACTGGTCCGACCTGACGCCGCAGGAGCGCGCGCGGGCGTGGGACAACTACCGCCGCTACGAGGCGCTCCCGCCGCAGCGCCGGCAGTCGCTCGAGGACCGCTATCAGCGCTTCCAGGCGATGCCGCCGAACGAGCAGGAACGGCTACGCCGGAACTACGACGCCTACCGCGGCCTGCCGCCCCAGCAGCGCCAGCAGTTCCACGAGAAGTACCAGCGCTGGAAGCAGCAGAACCGCTGAGCAGCCGCGCTACTTGTAGTGGCAGACGGCGCATGCCTCGTGGGCGGCGCCGACGATCGCCGGATCGTTCGAGGGATTCGAGTCCTGATAGAGGTCGGCTCGCTCCTGCGCGTGTCCGACGCGCGCGTCGAGGGCCGACTGGAAGCGGTAGCCCGGCGCCGTGAGCGTGGAGTGCGAGAGGTTGTTCGCGAGGCCGTACCAGGATTCGGCCTTGACGACGTTGGCAGCGTCGAGCCCTCCGCCCTTGGCGTAGAGATCGCCGAAGAGCACGAGGGCGCCGACGGCGTTGCGCGGTGCGAGACCCGCGTCGCCGCAGATCTCGGGCTGGGTGAAGAAGCAGGTCGGCGTGTCGGGATCGCTCAAGTACGCGTCGAGGCGCGCCAGCACCTGGGCGTAGCGCGGATCGCCGGGTGGGGTCGCCTGCGCGACCGGGATCAGATCGAAGACGTTGAAGAACCGGTTGACGTCGATGGCAACCTCGAGGTCGGCGAGGCCGGCCGCCTGGAGCGGGCCGTCGCCGCGCACGGTCCCGAGCGCGAACTTCGCCGCGGCGGCGAAGCCCGGAACGCGGGAGTCGCCGGCAGCGCCGTCCCACAGCAGCGGGAGCGCCGCGTGGAAGGCGTCGTTCGCCACAGCGAGGTCGGTCTCGGCCTGGTCGCTCACCTGATCGAACGTCGTCGTCGCCTGGGCGAAGCGGTAGAGGTGCATCATCCCGATGAGGAACCGTGACCACCCGTCCTTGCGGTCCCGCTTGGCGGCCTTGGCGAGCTCCCGCAGGGCGTCGTCCTGTCGCGCCGGCGAGTCGTCGTTCGCGTGCAGGACGTCCCAGAACGCGGCTTCGCCCGCAGCGGCAGCGGCGGATGGCTTGCGCGCAACCAGCAGGTCGGCGGTGTTCTTGCGGAAGTTGTGGAAGCGGCCGACGAGTCGCTCGCCGGCGATGTCGATCCAGAGCTCGGCGTAGCCGACCGGACCCGCGACGTGGCGGTAGGTGCCGCCCTCGAACTGGACGACGAAACGCGAGCGGCTGTAGGCGACCTTCCGCACCCCGCCGACGGCGCCGTCCGGATCGCGATAGACGAAGCCGCCGGCGCTCCGCTTCCATCGCTCACAGGGCAGGGTGACCTCGTCCTGGGCGTCGAGACGCGCCGTCGCCTGCGGGTAGGCGGCGACCTGCAACGTCATCACCGCTCCGCCGGTGCAGGTGGGGTCGGCGGGCGTCGCGAATGCCGGGTCGCGACCGAAGCCGACGACGGCCGATGCCACGCCCCCGTGTGCACGGAACACTGCCGTCTTGCCGACGGTGAGCACGGTGAGGGCGCTCGCGTCGGTCGCCGCGAGCACGGCGACGACGGCTGCAACGAAACGGATCACGAGAGTCCTGGCGCTACGTGATCAGGGAAGGACGACGAGCTCGCCGCCGACGTGGGCGGGATGGAGCTGGCAGATGATCGGGAAGATGCCTTCCTTGTCCGCCTTGAACTCGATGCTCTTCGGCTCGCCGCGGTTCACCACCTCGGCGATGTTGTAGGCGGCGATCGCGAACCCGTGCTGGTTCGGGTCGGACGGGACGTTGTTCACGAGCTTCAGCTTGACGAGCGTCCCCTTCTTCACGACGAGCGTGCCGGGGACCCAGATCTTGGACCCTTCGTACTCGACGTTCACGATCGTGAAGCTCATCGTCTGGTCCTCGGCGCGTGCGGCGGTGGCACCGAGCGTGACCGTGAGCCCGAGAGCGACGGCGAGACCGAGCAGCAGTTGACGCATGGACGTTCTCCTCCTGGTGGAAACGACGAAGCGCGTGTGTCGCAGGTGAACCATACCGGGTACGGGAGTGCAACGAGACGCGTTGTGCGAAGTGCCCCGACTGGTATCATCGCCCGACCGATGCGTCGCGACGTCGCCTTCCGGCTGCGTGCCGACTTCCAGCCGGCGGGCGATCAGCCCCAGGCCATCGCGACGCTGACCGACGGCGTGCGCGGCGGCCAGGCACACCAGGTGTTGCTCGGCGTCACCGGCAGCGGGAAGACGTTCACGGTTTCGAACGTCATCGCGAACGTCGGGAAGCCGACGCTGGTCATCGCCCCCAACAAGACGCTGGCGGCGCAGCTCTACCACGAGTTCCGGACCTTCTTCCCCGACAACGCCGTGCGGTATTTCGTCAGCTACTACGACTACTACCAGCCCGAGGCGTACGTTCCCTCGACCGACACGTACATCGAGAAGGATTCGTCGATCAACGACGAGATCGACAAGCTGCGCCACGCCGCGACCAAGGCCCTCCTCGAGCGCACGGACGTGATCGTGGTGGCGAGCGTGTCGTGCATCTACGGCCTCGGCTCGCCGGACTCGTACTTCGACATGTTGATCATGCTCGAGCGAGGCGAGACCATCGAGCGCGACGCGCTCCTGCGCAAGCTCGTCGACATGCAGTACGTCCGCAACGACTACGACTTCTCGCGTGGCACCTTCCGCGTGCGTGGCGACGTCGTGGAGATCTATCCGGCCTACGAGGAGGCGCGGGCCATCCGCGTCGAGCTCTTCGGCGACACGATCGAAACGTTGGCCGAGGTCGATCCGCTCCGCGGCACGGTGCTGCGACGGATCGAGCAGGTACAGGTGTATCCCGCCAGCCACTACGTGGCGACCGAACCGACGCTCAAGCGCGCCGTCGACGGGATCCGGGTCGAGCTGAAGGAGCGCCTGGTCGAGCTGAACGACACGCGCAAGCTGCTCGAGGCGCAGCGGCTCGAGCAGCGCACGCAGTACGACCTCGAGCTGCTGGCCGAGATGGGCTTCTGCCCGGGCATCGAGAACTACTCGCGCCACTTGGACGGCCGTGCGCCGGGTGAGCCGCCGTACACGCTCCTCGACTACTTTCCGGACGACTGGCTGCTCGTCATCGACGAGAGCCACGTGACGGTGCCGCAGATCGGCGCCATGTACCGCGGCGACCGTTCGCGCAAGGAGACGCTGGTTGAGTTCGGCTTCCGGCTGCCGTCGGCGCTGGACAACCGGCCGCTCAATTTCGAGGAGTTCCAGCGCCGCATGCCGCACACCATCTACGTCTCGGCGACGCCCGGGAACTGGGAGGTGGGGCAGGCGCGCGGCCAGGTGGTGGAGCAGCTGATCCGCCCGACGGGGCTCATGGATCCCGAGATCCTCGTCCGCCCCGCTCGCCACCAGGTCGACGATCTCCTGGGGGAGATCCGCGAGCGGGTGGGCCAGGGCGACCGCGTGCTCGTCACCACGCTCACCAAGAAGATGGCGGAGGACCTGACGGACTACCTCCAGGACGTCGGCATCAAGGTCCGCTACATCCACTCCGACGTCGACACGATCGAGCGCACCGAGATCATCCGCGACCTGCGCCGGGGAGTCTTCGACGTGCTGGTCGGCATCAACCTCCTGCGCGAGGGGCTCGACCTGCCGGAGGTGTCGCTCGTCGGCATCCTCGACGCGGACAAGGAAGGCTACCTGCGCTCCGAGCGTTCGCTCATCCAGACGATCGGACGCGCCGCACGCAACGCCGGGGGCCGCGTCGTGATGTACGCCGACACCGTCACCGACTCCATGCGCAGGGCGCTCGACGAGACGGAGCGGCGCCGGGGGGTGCAGGCGAGCTACAACCGCGAGCACGGCATCACGCCGCAGACGATCCGCAAGGCGATCGCGGAGCCGCTCGTGGCCGCGTGCGAGGGCGACTATGTCGAGGTCGACGTCGACGAGGAGCGTCCGGACGGCGCACCGCTCGATGCCGCCGCGGTGGCAGCGCGCGTCAAGGGCCTGCGCGAGCAGATGCGGCAGGCGGCCAAGCAGCTCGAGTTCGAGCGCGCGGCGGCGTTGCGCGACGAGATCCAGGGGCTCGAGCGCCGCGCCGTGGGCCTGCGAGCCGAGGCTTGACTCGTCCGACGTCCGCCCGCACCCTCGCGCTCCCGCCCGCCGCCGGATGATATAGAGGACCCACCGGATGGCCGAGGTCGATCTCGAGGCGCGGCTGGCGACGATCCCGACGACCCCCGGGGTCTATCTGCTGCGCGACGCCCACGGGAAGGTGCTCTACGTCGGCAAGGCGGTGAACCTGCGTGCCCGCGTGCGCACGTACGTGCGCGGCGGCGACGAGCGCAGCCAGGTGCGATTCCTGGTCGGCAAGCTCGCCGACGTCGAGACGCTCGTCACGGCGAACGAGAAGGAAGCGCTGATCCTCGAGAACACGCTCATCAAGCAGTACCGGCCGCGTTACAACATCCGCCTCAAGGACGACAAGAGCTACGTCAGCGTGAAGGTGACCACGCAGGACCCGTGGCCGCGCGTCCTCGTCACGCGCCGGATCGTGAAGGACGGCAACCGCTACTTCGGCCCGTTCCATCACGCAGCCGCGGTCCGCGAGACGCTCGACACCATCCGCAAGGTCTTTCCCCTGCGCACCTGCAGCGACGCGGTGTTCCGCAACCGGAGCCGGCCCTGCATCGAGTACGACATCAAGCGCTGCCTCGCGCCGTGCGTGCTGCCGGTCGACCGGGCGGCGTACGGCGAGCACCTGCGACAGGCCATGCTCCTGCTCGAGGGACGCAATCGCGAGGTCGCCGGGGCACTCCGCGAACGCATGGAAACTGCGGCCGACGCCGAGCGTTTCGAGGACGCGGCTCGCCTGCGCGATCAGATCCGCTCGCTCGAGATGACGCAGGAACGCCAGCAGGTCCTCGAGCACTGGGGCGGGGACCAGGACGTCTTCGGGCTCTACCGCGAAGGCGGTGCCATCGAGGTGCAGGTCCTCTTCGTGCGCAACGGGACGCTCGTCGGCACGATCGCCTACGCCTTCGACGACTGGGAGCTGCCCGACGCCGAGGTGCTGGAGGCGGTGCTGACGCAGTTCTACCAGGCGACGCCGCGCGATGTCCCCGACGAGGTCCTGCTGCCGAGCGCGATTTCCGACGCAGAGGTGCGCGCCGAGTATCTCGGCGAGCGGCGTGGACGGAAAGTCGCCTTCCTGGTGCCGCAGCGCGGAGACAAGAAGCGCCTGGTCGAGATGGCGGCCGAGAACGCGCGCCAGGGTTTCGCGCGCCGGCGCGAGGCCGCCGCCGAGGGTGCGCGGCAGGTGGCCGAGCTGCAAACACGCCTCCATCTCCGGAAGCCTCCTCGGCGTATCGAGTGCATCGACATTGCGACGTTCCAGGGCGGGGAGTCGGTCGGCGCCATCGTCGCCTTCGTCGATGGGCAGCCGTGGAAGGACGGCTACCGGCGCTTTCGCATACGCTCGGTGGTCGGGACGGACGACTTCGCGTCCATGGCGGAGGTCCTGCGCCGGCGTTTCCGGGAGGGTGAGAAGCGCGAGCCCCTGCCGGACCTCCTCGTCATCGACGGCGGGCCGGGCCAGCTCGGTGCCGCGCGCGCGGTGCTGGAGGAGGTGGGGCTCGGCCAGCTTCCCGTCATCGGCCTCGCCAAGGAGCGCGTCGAGCGCGACCCGACCGCGCGCGAGGTGGCGCGCCGCCCGGAGCGCGTCTTTCTCCCCGGGCGCAAGAATCCCGTGATCCTGCGGACGAACTCGACGGCGCTCTTTCTCCTCCAGCGTGCGAGGGACGAAGCCCATCGGTTCGCGAACACGTACCATCGCCGCCTGCGCGATCGCGCGCGGCTCCGCTCGCCCCTCGATGCCGTTCCGGGCGTCGGGCCGAGCCGGCGCCGCGCGCTCCTGCGACATTTCGGCAGCGTCCGTCGCATTCGCGAGGCGACGCTGGAGGAGCTCACGGCCTTCACTGGCATCACCGCGGAGATCGCCGGCCGCATCAAGGAGGCGCTCGCGGAGTAGCGACCGACGAGCCTGCCCGCCCGGGAAAAGGAGCACGGGGTGGGAGTGCGCGCGGCGGTCGAGTGGGTGGCGGCGGGGATCGTCGCGGGCGAGCTGCTCGCGAACACGGGGGCCGCCGCGCCGGCATTGGTCGCGTGCGCCGCCGGGTGCGCGCTGGCCCTCCGGTACCGTCCGTCGCGCGCGCTCGTGGCTCCGGTAGCGGGACTCGCGGGCATGGCCGCGGGATGGGCGATCGTCGCGCTGGCGCTCGGCCGACCGCTCGCGCCGGGTGACGTCGCGCACCTTCCGCTTCCGGTCCGCGCGCGCCTCGTGGGACGCGTCGCCACGGTGCCCGCGGCACGCCAGGGGCGAACCGTCGTGATCGTCGTGGCCGAATCGGTCGATCGCGGCGGCGGCCCGCAGCCCACGTCGGGTCGCATCCGTCTCACCATCCGTGGCGCTGCACCCGACCTCGCGCGCGGCGAGCGGATCGCCGTATGGACGACGCTGCGCCGCCCGCGCAACTTCGGGAACCCCGGGTGCTTCGACTTCCTCGGGCATCTCGCACGGCGCGGCATCCGGTCCACGGCGAGCGTCTGGGACGGGGCCGAGGTCGTGCGCCTGGCCCGGCCCACCCCCGGGTTCGTGCACGCAATCGACGCGTGGCGCGCCAGCGTCGCCGCGGCGCTGGGACACGTCCAGCGCCTGGACGTACGCGCCGTCCTCACCGCGCTCGTGCTGGGCGATGAAGGCTCGATCGACGATCGCCTCCGCCTGGCCTTCACCCGTGCGGGCGTCGTCCACGTGCTCTCGGTTTCCGGCCTGCACGTCGGGATCGTCGCAGGGACGGCGACGCTTGCGATCGCGTGGCTCCTGGGACGCAGCGAGCGCCTGCTCCTCGCGACCGACGTGCGAAAGGCGGCGCTGGTCGCGAGCGTCGTGCCGACGGTGCTCTATGGGGCGCTCGCCGGCTTCGAAACGGCGACCTTGCGCTCGGTCGTCATGACCTGCGCGGTCGTGTCGGCGGCGGTCCTCGGACGCGATGCCCGCCCGCTGCGCGCGCTCGCGCTGGCGACGATCGCGGTCGCGCTCGAGTGGCCGGGCGCGCCGCTGGAGATCTCGTTCCAGCTTTCGTTCGCCTCGGTGCTGGCGCTCGTGCTGTGGGCGGGACGAGCGCACGGCTCCGCCGGCGGTCGTTCGTGGACGGCGCGGCTCCGCGTTGCGGCCGGCGCGTCGTTCGCCGCCTGGGTTGCGACGGCGCCGCTGACCGCGCTGCATTTCCATCAGGTGTCGCTGGCCGCGGTCGTCGCGAATCCGCTCGTCGTGCCGCTCTTCGGGGGCGTCGTCCTCGTGCCGGCTCTGGTTGCGGCGCTTGCGGCTCCGCTCGTGCCGTCGGTGGCGGCGTGGCTGTTCCAGGTGGCGGCGATGCCGACCGCCCTCGGCGTCGATCTCGTCGAGCGGATCGGTGGCTTTCCGATGGCGGCCGTGGCGACTCCCATCCCCACCGCGGTCGAGGTGGTCGCGTGCTACGCGCTCGTGGCGACGCTCTGGCTCGAGGCGGGACGCCGGCGGGGCGTGCTCGTGGTGGTCGCGCTCGTCCTCCTCGGCGACATCGCCTGGTGGGTACACGAGCGGAGCGCTCCGGGCCGCTTGCGCGTGACGTTTCTCGACGTCGGCCAGGGCGACGCCGCGGTCGTCGAGCTGCCGGACGGACGTGTCCTCGTGGTCGACGGGGGCGGCTTTCCCGGTTCCGACTTCGACACGGGATCGGCGGTCGTGGAGCCGTTCCTGCGCACTCGCAAGATCGCCTCGGTGGATGCGGTCGTGATGACGCATGCACACCCCGACCACGCGTCGGGCCTGGCGCGCGTGGTCAGCAGCTTCGAGGTGGGCGAGCTGTGGTGGAACGGCGCCGCCGATCGCGGGAGCGCCTGGAGGGCGCTGGCGGAGGCGTGCGCCGTGTCGGGCGTGCCGGAGCGCGCCCTGCGCGCGGGTGACACGGTCCCACGCTTTCCGGACGTGGACGTCGTGCACCCGCCAGCCGGATGGATCGCGCCGTCGCTCAACGACGGCTCGCTCGTCCTGCGGGTCCGGTACGGCGACGTCGCGGTGCTCCTCACGGGCGACGTGGAAGCCGCCGCCGAGGAGCGCCTTCTTCGAGGCGGGCCAGCCATCGCCGCCGCGGTCGTGAAGGTGCCGCATCATGGCAGCGCGACGTCGAGTGGAGACGACTTCGTGTCGGCCGTGGCGCCACGTATCGCGGTCGTGTCGGTCGGGAGCGACAACCGCTACGGTCATCCGTCCTCCGACGTCGTGGCGCGCTATCGGCGAGCGGGCGCCCGCGTCCTTCGCACGGATCGCTGCGGCGCGGTGACCATCGAGACGAACGGACGCGACATGGAGGTGACGACGTTCCGGCCCGCATGCGAGACGCCACATTGAGCTAGTCCGCCGCCAACGCGGCCGGCACGCGACGCCCGAATGTAGAAAGTACGCCCACGGATGCGCACGACGTCGTGGCGCGGGGGGCACGGGCGCGCTGGCACGGATGCTGCTCCCTCTCGCAACCGAGGAGGAGTGTACGATGACCACGAAAGAGACCGTGACGATTCTCGTCTTGGGGCTCGCGCTCGGCGTGGGATGTGCCACACATTCCGCGCTCGCCGGGGATCACTGCTTCTACCGCGGCACGATGTACTCGGACGGCGCCTCGGCGTGTCAGACCGGAGGACAGTTCCGCTGCGACGACGGCGACTGGCGCGCGACGGGCGCGGCCTGCACGGGTGACGTCGCGACGAGGCCGTCGCGCACGTGCCTGTTCGACGGGATCTCGTTCTCGACCGGCGCTGCGAGCTGTCAGTCGGGCAAGCAGTTCCGCTGCGAGGACGGGACGTGGGCGACGCTCGGGATTCCGTGCAGCGTCGGTGACTCGCCGATCAAGGTGGCTCCGTCCGGCCGCACGTGCATG
The DNA here is from genome assembly GCA_035577985.1 of Candidatus Eisenbacteria bacterium. Taxonomy (NCBI): domain Bacteria; phylum Candidatus Eiseniibacteriota; species Candidatus Eiseniibacteriota bacterium. The sequence continues at coordinate 4,913 of DATJZY010000037.1, read as the reverse complement.
TTCGACGGCGCGACGGTATCGAGCAGCTCGACCGTCTGCCGTTCCGGTTCGACCTACCTGTGCAACGACGGCGAGTGGGTGAACCTCGGTACGCTTTGCCGGTAGGGCGCCACCAGGACCGCATCACCTGCCGCCCGGTCGCTGTCCGACGTGCGGGCACGGATGCCGGCACCAGGCGCCGCGTGAACGGGCGCGGAGCACGGGCAGCGACCGGGCGCGCACTCCATGACCAGAGGCTGGGGAAGGGGGGTATCGCCGTAGGCCATCCGTTGCGGAAGCCCGGCCGCACGGCGGTAGACGTTCTCGATCGAGACGGCTTCCATCTCGCGCTCGCCGGGATCGAGGCCGCGGCAATCGTCGGCCGCGTGCGCGAGCTCGTGGAGCAACGACGCGGTCGGATCGCGCGGCACGGCGGCGCTGGTGGGTTCGAGCACGGTGCGCAGCGTCGGGTTCCAGCTGATGGTGCGCGGCAGCGGCCGGCCGTCTTCGTCGATTGGAAGATCGAGCTCGTTGCGGCTGAGACCGGTGGCGGCGCAGATCCGATAGCGGGTGGGACAACGGCGGACCGTGTCGAGGATCGCCGCAATCTCAGGCGACCGCCCACAGGGATCGCGGCTCGCCTCGATGCGGGCGATCGCGCCGGCAACGGCCGGTACGTCCGCTGATCCGCAGGGGACGAGCTCTCCACGGGCGGCGGGCGCAACGGCGGCGAGTGCGAGGGCCGCCATGCACATGCTTCGTCGCAACCGCCGGCGCATCACGATGAAGCGCTACCCGGCGCGTCGCGTCCGAGTCAAGGTGAACGAGTGGCGCTGCCTACGATGCGGCCGCACCCGTCAGCCCGTGCTTCAAGGCGTACATGACGAGCCCCACGCGATCACGGACGCCGAGCTTCTGGAAGATGTTCGTCAGGTGCGTCTTCACCGTGCGCTCGCTGATCGAGAGCGAGGTGCCGACCTCCTTGTTCTTGTAGCCCGACGCGACCAGGCGAACGATCTCGAGCTCGCGCTCGGTGAGGCCGTTCTCGTGCCGCAGGCTGGTGACGTCGCCGTCGCCGCCCAGGTGCGAGAGCTCGTCGACCAGGGCGCTCGACATGCGCGGGTCCATCCACATCTCGCCGCGGCAGACAGTGCGGATGGCCTGCATGAGCGTCTGGCGCGCGGAGTCCTTCAGGATGACGCCCTTGGCGCCGAGGCGGAAGGCGCGGACGTGCTCCTCCTTCTCGTCCGACGCCGTGAGGACCAGGACCTGGGTGTTCGGGTTGATCTTCAGCACGGCGGGGATCGCGTCGAGCCCGCTGCCGTGCGGCATGCGGATGTCGAGGAGCAGGAGATCGGGGCGCGTCTGCCAGACGAGCTCGACGATGTCCTCGGCGCTGTCGAGGTCGGCGACCACCTCGATGTCGTCCTCGGTGGCGAGGATCGTCTTCAAGCCCTCGCGGAAGAGGGTGTGATCGTCGACGATCACCACGCGTTGCTTGCGGTGCGGCATGCTCATCGGCTCCCCCCTTGCGAAACCGGTATCATGAGCGAGATCTCGGCTCCTTCGTTCGGACGTGTCCATACGCGTAGCGATCCTCCGAGTGCGGCCGCCCGCTCGCGGATCGACCACGGCGAGGCTGCGGGTGCGAGAAATCCATCCGGGTCGACGCTGCCGTTGCCATTGAAGCCCTGGCCGTTGTCGCGCACGACGAGATAGACGTGCGACGGCCGCGCGGCGAGCTTCACGATCGCCTGCGTGGCGCGGCCGTGGCGGACGGCGTTGTGCAGCGCCTCGCGCACGATCTGGGTCAGCTCGTAGGCGGTCGACGTCGGCAGGCCCGGATCGGCGGGCGGTCGCGAGAGGTAGACGCGGAGCCGCTCGCGGATCGAGAACTCCGCGGCGAGGCGATCGAGCGTCGTCCCGAAGTCGTCGGCCTGCCGGCTCGCGGTGCGCAGCACGGTGAGGTAGTGGCGCACCTCGCGATAGCCGCGATCGACCGCCTGGTGCAGCTCCTCGAGCTCGCGCGGGACGCGGCTCGGATCGCGCTGGAGGTGCAGCTTGCACGCCTCGACCCGGAGGTCGATGCCGGCCAGCGCCTGAATGAAGCCGTCGTGGAGGTCGCGCGCGATGCGGGCGCGCTCTTCGAGGACGGCGACCTCTTCGGCCTTCGTCTGGAGGCGGACGGTCTCGAACCCGGCGGCCGCCTGGCCGACCAGCACGAGCAGGAACTCGAGGTCGTCCCGCGTGAACTTGCGGCGCGTCTCGCGTGCGACGACGGCGCGTCCCCGCAGCGTGCGCTGGATCAGCACCGGGGCGACGAGGAGAGCCTGCGCGCCGTCGCCGGGCAGCGGGACGTCGGCGGGAATGGCGCGGCGGGTGATGCCGCTCGTGATGACGTCGTAGCAGAGCGCGCTACGCCGCCCGGGTCGCAGGTCGTTGGCGACGAAGCCCTCGCTCTCGGCGGCGAAGGGGAGCGCGTACGGGTCGTCCTCGGTGATGCGAAGGCCGACGCGCACGTGGCCGGAACGCCGTGTGACGCTCCACGTGAAGTACCGGCCGCTCTCGGGATCGCGCAGCACGAGGATCGTCTGCTGCGCGTCGAAGAAGCGGAGCACCCGGCGCATGAGCTGCGTGAGCGTGCGGCCGGTCGGCGGCGTTCGGCGCACGACCGAGGTGAGGTCGAGAAGCAAACCCAGCTTCCGCTTCGAGCGGCGCTCGTGCTCGCCGAGGTACCCGATCAGATACCCGATGACGAGCAGGTAGACCGGGCGGACGAGATGGGCGCGGTGGAGCACGAGGTCGTCCGAGCCGAGGATGTGCCCCGCGAACCACATGACGGCCGGGTAGAGGGCTGCGAGCAGGACGGTCACGCGCACCGTCGCGGCGAGACCCCAGCGGACGCTGACGCTGGAGATGAGGAACACGTGGAGCATGAAGAACGGGCTCGCACCGCGCTCGGTGAAGATGGTGATGAAGCTCACCCAGACGATGTCGGCGGCCGCCGAGAACGCGCCCACCCGCTCCTGGCGCACGTGCTCGCCGCGGACCAGGACGAAGAGGACGACGCTGTAGAGGAGGTAGGCGACGAGGACGACTACCGCCACGTCGGGCGCGAACGAGGGCTGCTTCGGGTCGACGATGACGATCGCCGTGGTGGCGAGCGCCAGCAGGACGCGACAGAACGCGATGATCTTCTCCGTGCGGGAGAAGGCCTCGAGTGGAGCACCCTTGTGGGCACCCCTGTGTCGCGCTGGGTCGACCGTGTGCATGCGATGGTCTCGGTAGGGGAGCAACCCCTATGCCAGGGGGGGAGGGTGACCCTGTGCAATCATGCCAGGGCAATTCTGGCAACACCGCACGATCCGGTCTTTCGGCACGACCCCCCGACTCCTGGGCGGGTGCCGTCACAAATCCTTGCAGTGCGTTGACTTGCTGCCGGGCCACTCTTATCGTCGATGCATGGCCGAACCCGTGGTGACCCTGACCGCCCCAGCGGCGGAAATGGTGAAGAAGATTCGAGTCAAAGAGGGGTTGTCCGACGCCCATGCCCTGCGGGTGGCGGTGGTGGGCGGGGGCTGCTCCGGCTTCAGCTACCAGCTCGACTTCGACGACCAGACCCAGGAAGGCGACGAGGTCGTCGCGTACGACGGCTTCGAGGTCCGGGTCGACCCGACCAGCGCCCAATACCTGCGGGGCATCCAGATCGATTACGTCTCCAGCCTCTCGGGCGGGGGCTTCAAGTTCGTCAATCCGAACGCCAAGCAGACCTGCGGCTGCGGGTCCTCGTTCTCGGCGTGAGCCCTCGGCGCGGGTGACGCGGCCCCGCCGGCTTCGCTACGAGCACGTCGCGATCGACCTCGACGGCACGCTGATCGACTCGCGCGCCGATCTCGCCGGGGCGACCAACCACGTGCTCGAGAGCTTCGGCTTCGCGCCGATCGCGCCCGAGTCGGTGTATGCGCTGGTCGGAGAGGGTGCGCGCCGGCTCGTCAGCCGGGCGCTCGGCGAGTCGCACGCCGGCCTGGTCGACGAGGGAGTCGCCCGCTTCCTCGCCTACTATGCCGATCACTTGCTCGACCGCACGCGTCTCTACCCCGGAGTCCCCGAGGCGCTCTCCGCCCTCGCGGCGAGCGGCGCGGCGCTCTCGGTTCTCACCAACAAGCCCGTTGCGATGAGCCGCACGATCCTATCCGGACTGGGTGTCGCCACGATGTTCTGCGACGTGATCGGCGGCGACTCCCTCCCGTCGCGCAAGCCCGACCCCGCGGGGCTCGACTACCTTCGCGGCCTCACGGGCACGTCATGCGAACGCACGCTTCTCGTCGGCGACTCGACCGTCGATCTCGCGACAGCCGTCGCCGGTGGAACGGCCTTCTGCGGCGTCGGGTGGGGCCTCGTCCCGGCGGCGCTGCGCGCCGCCAACCCGGAGCGCATCGTCGACGACCCGCGCGAGCTCGTCGACGTGGTGATCGGCTCGGTAGCCTAGAACCAGCTCGGGCGTTTCATCGGGCCGGGCTGCAGACGCAAGCTGACGCCGAAGCCGGGATCCTGCATGACCAGAGTCCCGACGTCCTCGTAGTAGTGCACGCGCTGTGGCTTGCCGAGACCCGGCACCGTGAGGGTGAGGGAGCCGCCCGGGCCGATCACGTAGGTGCCGTTCTTCTGCGTCGTCTGGCCGTCGAGGAAGCGCGCCGTGGCCGTGAACGTGCCGTCGGCGCGAAAGTGGACGCCGATCTCGTCGACGATGAAGAGCAGCGCGCTGCCACTGATCGATTTCGCGTGCCAGGTGCTGCCCGGGATCGTCGGATGCGGCTGCGCGCACGTCGCGCGAGCGCCGATCGAGAGCGTGAGGATGGCGGCGAGGAAGAGGCGCATGCCCCGCGGGTAGCGCGCAGGGGCAACGGCAGTCAAACGGACGGCGGCGTGCGGCC
>DATJZY010000036.1 GCA_035577985.1 Candidatus Eisenbacteria bacterium | reverse complement strand
TGTCACTCGCCAGGGGGATGGGGCCACGTCTCGCCAGGACCATGGGGCCAGGTGACGGGCATCGAAGGACCGGGCCGATCTGATGCCACAGATCGCGGTGCCGGTCGAGCCCGGAGGCCCCACAGGGGCCGACGTCCGCTGGCTCAGCGGCGGCGGGGTGGTGTTATTCGGTATGCGGTGCCGAGCGTTGGTCCCGAAGTCGTTCACCGGCATTGGCACCGACTGCATGAACACGTTTGAGCTGAGGGCGCCTTGGCGCACCTCCACTGGTTGCGGTTGGTCGCCGCACGCGGCGGCGAGCAATATTGGCAGGAATACAGGCAGCAGGACTTTCTTCATGACGGTAACCCCCTGTCACTCGCCAGGGGGATGGGGCCACGTCTCGCCAAGACCATGGGGCCATGTGACGGGCATCGAAGGACCGCCCGATCAGATGCCACAGATTTTCGACCGGGTCGAGCCCGGAGGGCCCCGGCTGGGGCCCGACGTCCGGGACGTCATCGGCGGCGAGCGGCGGCTTTGGTACGTGGGTGGACTGGGACCTTCTTCACCGGAGCCGAAGGCGGAGGGGGCAGCTTGTCGATGTCGGGCTTGAGCCGCGATCGGTAGGACTCGCCGTCGACGACGAGGTCGAAGGCGTTGTTCTTGAATCGATCGACGGCACTCTGGGCGAGCAGGGCGTCGTCGAAGGTGGCGATCCACTCGGCCGTGTCGCGATTGCTGGTCACGACGGTCGAGAAGCGCGCATTGCGCTCGACGAAGAGCTGGTAGATGTCCCTGCTCTCCTCGCGGCTCATTGGCTCCAGCGCGAAATCGTCGATGAGGAGCACGTCGACGGTGGCGAGCTGGGTCATGACGGCCTCGCGTGAATTGTCCATGCGGCTCTGCTTGAGCAAACGCAGAAGCGCATCGGCGCGCAGGAGCCGGACATGAAAGCCGGCGCGGCAGCAGAGGTGACCGAGCGCGTTCGCGAGGAAGGTCTTCCCGACGCCGACAGGACCGAGGATCACAGCGTTGCGATGATCCTCGACGAAGCGAAGGGAGACGAGCTCGTTCATGACCCGGCGGTCGTAGGTCACCTTCGCGCTCTTGTCCCAGCGCTCAAGCACCATGTCCGGATCCAGTCCGGCCTGCTCGGCTCGCCGGGTGGAAGCGTTGCTATCCCGCCGCGAGATCTCGTCGACGAGGAGCAGCAAGAGCAGGTCCTCGTAGGGAGTGTCCTCCTTCTCGGCGAGGGTGAATCGCTCGGCCAGGGTGGGCAGCAATCCGCCGAGGCGAAGGCGCTTGAGCGCGGCCACCAACTCGGTGCTGACGGTGCGCGCGCTCATCGCTCACCTCCATCCTGACCGTCGGTGTGCTGGCCGCGGTCGACGACAACGGTACGCGTGGCGAATGCTGAGGCGTCGCGGGCAAAGCGCGCTGGCAACGCGATCACGCGGCCAGTGGCGACGGCGGCATCCTCGACCTTACGAGCGTCCTTGAGCATGCCCTCGAGGCGCAACACGTCGATCACGCCAAACGCGAGCGCGCGAGCGCACAGCGCGTTGACGCGATCCTGGCCGTAGCGGCCGCACAGACGCAAGAGCTGGTAGGCCTGTCGCAGCTTGATCCATGGCACCGGACCGCCGAGCAACCTCTCGGCGAAGGCACCCACCTGCGCGCCCTGCTCGCGCGCGCTGCGGAGGACGGCGTCCACGTCGCGCAGCGCCCACGCCGCCTTCCCCGGCGGAAAGTCATTCGGATCCGTCGAGCGCTGCCCCGCCGCCTTGCGCGGATGCACCTTGATCAGCTCTGACCCGAGATAGAGCCGAACCGACGAGCGGTCGGCGCGCGCGTCGAGCACCTTGCCGATGTAGCGCGTCGGCACCGAGTACAGAGCCTTGAGGACCTGCACGTGATGATCCGGGTGGACCTTTGGCTCCGACCAATGAGGCACATCGAAGGGCGCGGCGGGCGCCGGTTGCATGTGCGACCGCTCGTCGCGGTCATACACGTCGCGCGGCACCTGCCTCGTCGTCCCGTGCACGCGCGCGCCGGCCACGTCACGGCACCAGGCCTGGGCGTGCCGGCGAATCTCGGTGAGGTCGGCGGTGAAGACCTCGCCCGCGAACCACCGCTCGCGCACGTACGGTACCTGATTCTCGACGCGCGCCTTGTCCCTCGGATGCCTGACCCGAGCCGTGTCGGCGAAGACGTGTCGCGCGTCCGTGTAGTCGCGGAAGGCGCGATTCAGCGTCGGATCGATCTTGTTGGCGCGGACCACCATCGACGACGCGTTGTCGAGGATGATGTGCTTGGGCACGCCACCGAAGAATCGCCACGCAGCGTCCAGGCCCGCGCACACGTCCTCAACGGTCTGCGTGAACGTCGGCCAGACGTGCATGTACCGGCTGGACGACAACGTCACGATCAGCGCCCACACCCGACGCGGCTTCCCACCGGGATCGGTCACTGTCCCCATCAGCCCGAAGTCGATCTGCGCTTCCTGCCCGGGCGGTGGATCGTCGAGTCGCACCGTCGGTGCTTGCTTGCGCCAGCCGAGCTCTCGACTCGCGAACCGACGCAGGGTCGTGTAGCCGACCGCCACGCCCTCGCGCGCGAGCAGCTCGTGAACGCGAACCAGCCGCAGCGGCGGCTCGCCGTCGAGCCACGCCTCGATCTGGGCGCGGCGACCAGTGAGTGTCTGCCACGCTTCCGACGGTGGGGGCAGCGGCCGCGCTTGCACCTGCCTCCCGACGGCGCCGGCGATCTCATCGGTCACCATCGCTTGCGGCTCGAGTCCCTGCTCGCTGGCCTGGTCCAGGTAGCGACCAACCGTTTTGCGATCCAGTCCCGTCTCGCGCGCGATCCGTCGTGCGCTTTGCCCCGCCTGTCGACGGCGCAACACCTCTCGTACGTCTTGCATCTTGATCTCCCGAAAGCTCATGCGACCTCCCGGCGGCCGTCGCGCGGCTGCCTGGCGGTCTGTTTTGCCTTCGGTCCTCGATGCCCGGGTCAGCCTTCGCTCAGGTCACGGGGTGGCCCCATGACCCTGGTGATCGACTGGCCCCATGACCCTGGCGATTCAGAGTCCGATCACCCGCGACCCTGGCCCCATGACCCTGGCGATTGGGTGGCCCCATGACCCTGGCGAAAACGTCAGCCGCTGGCCCCATGTGCCTGGCGACCGACACGCAGCACCGCGTGCACCATCGCGACCACTGGATCGGCGGCGTCCAGCAGCCGTCGCGATCGTTGCTGCGCCGGCGCCAGCGCGGCGCGATCGGGCGTCTGTGCGCGTACGTGGTCGGGATCGATCCCGTATGCGCTCGAACGCAGCCATGACTCCTGAATGGATTGACGCAGCTTCACGCCGAGATCTCCACACACGAGAGAACAGCGCGACTCGTCCGGCATGGTGATTCCGTGGGAACACCATGGGCAGCAAAGTCGTCCGCATCAAGCGCGTGCGTGTGGCGTCGGCGAGTGAATGTGGAGCTCATCCCCACCGTCAGACACATGGGAACGAAAGGAGAAACGATCATGTCCAGGTTCACGTCTTGGTTCGGTTCGCGTCTCGGCCGTGTCGTCCTCGGCGCCACGCTGCTTCTGGTCCCGGTCGCCGCGCAGGCGCGTGGTGAGCGGCTCGAGCGGCGGGGCGAGCGCAACGAGGTGCGCGGCGAGCGCAAGGAAGTGCGCGGCGAGCGCAACGTCGATCGCGGCGGGCACAAGGAGGCGACCGGCGCCCGCCAGGTCGAGAAGGGCGAGCGCCAGCAGCAGCGCGCGGAGCGGCTGGCCGCGGAGGGCCGCCCCGGCGCCGCCGCGCGCGAGGAGGCCAAGGCTGACCGCAATATCCGTCGCGGCGAGCGCAAGGAAGCGACCGGCGAGCGCCAGGAGGCGCGCGGCGAGCGCCAGGAAGCCCGCGGCGCCCGCCAGGAGACCCACGGCGAGCGCCAGGAGCTCCG
>DATJZY010000035.1 GCA_035577985.1 Candidatus Eisenbacteria bacterium | reverse complement strand
CTCCCGACCCAAGACGTAGTCTTGGGTCGGAGTGCTAGATTTTCCGTTCGCGGCCGGCCCAGTAGGGATCGCGGAGCTTGCGCTTGTAGAGCTTGCCGTTGGGGTCGCGCGGCATCTCGGCGACGAAGTCGACCGACTTCGGCGTCTTGTACTTGGCGAGCTTGTCGGCGCAGAACGCCAGGATCTCCGCGGCGAGCGCCGGGCCGGGCGTGACGCCGGCCGCCGGCTCGATGACCGCCTTCACCTCCTCGCCCCAGTCCTCGTGCGGAATGCCGAAGGCGGCGGCGTCGCCGACCTTCGGATGCGTCAGCAGCACCGACTCGATCTCGGCCGGGTAGATGTTCGCGCCGCCCGAGATGATCATGTCGATCTTGCGATCGCGCAGGAAGAGATAGCCCTCGTCGTTCAGCTCGCCGACGTCGCCGACCGTGAAGAACCCGTCGCGCCGGTTGGCCGCCGTCTTCTGCTTGTCGCCGTGGTACTCGAATTCCTGCGTGCCGAGCGCCATGTAGACGGTGCCGATCTTCCCCGGGCCGAGGACGTTGCCGTCGTCGTCGTAGATGCGGATCTCGGAGCTGGGCCAGGCGCGCCCGACGGTGCCGGGGTACTGCAGCCACTCCTGCGGCGTGACGAGCGTCCCGCCGCCCTCGCTGGCGGCGTAGTACTCGTAGATGCAGTTGCCCCACCAGGCGAGCATGCCGCGCTTCACGTCGATCGGGCAGGGCGCCGCGGCATGGATCATGTGGCGCAGCGACGACACGTCGTAGCGGCGCTTCGCCTCGTCGGGGAGCGCCAGCAGGCGATGGAACTGCGTCGGCACCATGTGGCTCGTCGTCACGCGGTACTTCTGCGTGAGCGCGAGCGAGCCCTCGGGCGTCCACTTGTCCATCAGGACGACCGTGTGCCCGAAATGGAGCGAGCCGCCGGCGAACAGCAGCACGGCCGTGTGGTAGAGCGGCGAGCCGCACAGGTGGACGTTGTCGTCCTTCGGCTGGATGCCGAACATGCCGAGGAACATCCCGAACATCGAGAAGACCGTGTCGGGATCGAACGGCACCAGCGGCCGGCGCACGCCCTTCGGCCGCCCGGTCGTGCCCGAGGTATAGTTCATCACCTGGCCGGCGATGCGGTCGGGCGGCAGCGTGTCCGGCTGTCCCGCGCCGATCGCCTCGTAGGCGCGAAAGCCCGGCACGGCGCCGACCGTGAAGCGCGCGTGCTCGGGGAAGCCGACCTCGTCCACCGCGGCGCGGCAGGCGGGGCCGAACCGATCGGCGCCCACGAACACCTTCGCGCCCGAGTCCTTCACGATGTAGGCGATCTCGGGGCCCGTCAGGTGGTGGTTGATCGGCACCAGGTAGAGTCCCGCCTGCGCGCAGGCGAGATAGAGCTCGATCATGGGCGCGCCGTTCGGCAGCACGGTCGTGACGACGTCGCCCTTCGCGAGCCCGAGGGCGCGCAGGCCGTGCACGAGCCGGTTCGCACGCCCGAGCAGCTCGCCGGCGGAGATCCGCTCGTCGTCCGGCGTGACGAGCGCCAGGTGCTTCGGGTCCCGGGTCGCGAGATTCCAGAATCCGTACTCCGCCATGGGGCGGGGGTCGTACCACGCCGCCGGTGGGCGACACCACCGGGCGCGGCCTGCCGCCGTTGGAGCGCCGCCCCTTGCGCCCGACGCGCTTCCTCACGACGTTCGCCGCCGCCGCCTACCTCGTGTGGATGGTGTGCTTCTCGGTCCAGCAGTACGCCCTCGTCCTCGACATGCTCTCGCCGCTCCTGTGCATCCTCCTCCTCGGCTACCTGCGCGCCGTGGCGACTCGCCCCGCCCCAGCCCGGGCAATACCGCCTCGACGTGGACGTAGTGGAAGAGGGCGTCGCGTGGGCCGGCGAGCTGGCGCGAGGCGGCTCCGTCGACCTCACGGTCAAGTGACGGGCACGCCGCGCGTACCTAGCGTTGTCGCGCCGGCTTTGCCGGCCGCGACACCCCGCCCGCGCGTGACGGAACGCTCCACTCTCGCCCCCCGACCCGAGATGAAATCTCGGGTCGGGAAGCTAATTGCTCTTCGCCTTGAACTGCGCCGCGTCGTTGCGGATGGCGTTCGAGTACGTCGCCTCCCAGCACACGGGCGCGTCGGTGCGCAGCACGCGCACGATTGCCGGCCCCGTCAGCCCGAGCGTGGGCACGCCGAGGTTCGCGCCCTTGCCCTTCACGACGATCTTCGCCTGCCCGGCGCCGCCAGCCTTCAGCTGCACGACCGAGAGGCCGTCGGGGTCGAGCGCGCCATCCTTGTAGGTCCACCCGACCGGCGTGCCCTTCCAGCACGGCTTCGTGCCGCACGTGCCGCCCGCCGGCGCACGCGACGAGAGCCGCAGCGTCGGCTGTCCGCCCGGATGATCGATCACGCAGAAGACGTATCCGGTCGACGTCGCGGGGTTGCCGAAGTCCATCAGGTCGACGGCCCCGCTGCTCCGCCATTTGTAGGTCGCCTTGTCCTTGCGCGGATCGGCCCCGCCGTCCTTGAGGGCGATGGTCGCCTTGCCCGCCAGCGCCTGCTGGCAGCCCGGCGCCACCGGGAGGTGGCACCCGTTCGCGGCGTCGCACACCTCGCACGGGTCGCAGGTGGGCGCGGGGCCGCCGACGCACGTGCCAACGAAGCACGCGTCGTTCGTCGTGCAGGCATTGCCGTCGTCGCAGCCGGCCGTGTTGTTCGGGTGCGTGCACGTGCCGGACGCGTTGCAGACGTCGTTCGTGCACTGGTTGCCGTCGTCGGGGCAGCTCGCACCCGGCGTCTCGAACTGGCAGGTCGGCGAGCAGCAGTCGCCGCTCGTCGCATTGCCGTCGTCACACTGCTCGCTCGCCGTCGGGATGCCGTTCCCGCACGGATCGAAGACGTAGACAGTGCCGGACTGGAAGCCCGCGGCGCCGTCGAAGACCGCTCCGACGACGAGCTGGTCGCCGCGCGTCGCAAGGGCGTTGCCGAAGAAATCGGAATCGTCCGGCGTGGGATTGTCGATCGTCTGCAGGAGCGCCCCCGTGCCGGCGTCGAAGCGATAGACCACCCCGGAGAAGCCGTATGGCGGGTCGTTGTGCGTCGCCGCGCCGACCGCGATCGTCGTTCCGAGCGTGGTCGCGACGTTGCCGAAGAACTCGTTGGGACTCCCGCTCGGGTTCGGGATCGTGCGCTCCCAGGTCCACGTCGTATCGTCGAAGACGTAGAGCACGCCCGAATTGTCGGCCACGTCGTCGTTGCTGGTGGCGCTGATGAGGATCTTGCCGTCGCCGACGTTGATGCCGTCGCCGAAAGCCTCCCGGCCGGGCGACGGGCTCACGAACGTGTGCACGACGTCGCCGAACGTGAGGCTCGACGGCTCGGCGTCGTACATGAACACGGACCCCGTGAAGGCGCCCGCGGCGCTGTCGAAGGGCGCGCCGACGAGGATGTTCGTGCCGAGGGTCGCGAGCGAGTACTGACCCCATCCCGTCCCGAGCGGATTGATCGAGGCCGAGGTGAACTTGTGGAGGAACCCGCCGGTCGCGCCGTCGAAGAGGTAGACCGCGCCGGTCTCCGGTCCGGCGGGATTGTCGAACGACGCGCCGATCGCGACGTTGTTGCCGACCACGCGGACCGGTGCGCCGAAGCGTGCGAACTGCACGGGGGTCGGGGACACGAACGTGCGGATGAGGGCGCCCGTCGTGCCGTCGAGGAGGTAGACGGCGCCGGCATCGTCCTGTCCCGGCACGTCGTCGAGCGAGGCGCCCACGAGGATGTTCGGACCGAACGGGACCACGTACTCGCCGAAGAACGCATCCGACGTGGGCGTGGGAGCGTAGTAGGTCTGCAGGAGCGCGCCGGTCGTTCCGTCGAAGCGGTAGACCGCGCCGGCGTTCGACGCCATGGTGTCGTCGAGCGGCGCGCCGACGAGGATGTCGTCTCCGAGCTCCGCGACCGCGTTCCCGAAGAGGTCCTGCGCGTCGGGGGTCGTGGGGTTCGGGATCGTGAGCGCCCGAGAGTAGCTCGCGGCCGCGGCCGGCAGGGCGGCCAAGGCGAGCGCGAGGAGGGCGAGCGATCCCAGCAGGAGGCCGCGCGATGTACGCATGCCGTCGCGCATACGCGGGTCCAAAGCGGGCGGTCAAGGGAAAAGTGGACCACAACGCAGGTGCGATGCCCGCTCGGTGTGCTATCAAACCGACCTGCGTGCGCACGTACGGGTTCACGGTCTCGTCCATCGTGCCGGCGGCGCCGGGCGTAGTGTGGGATCGCGTCTCCACCTTCGAGGGCGTGAACGACGAGCTGATGCCGATCGCGCGCATGACGTGCCCGCAGGACATGCGCCGCATCGATCCCGCGACCGTCCCGCTCGGGCGGCCGTGGTTCCGGAGCTGGATCCTGCTCTTCGGCATCCTGCCCTTCGACTACGACCACCTGACGCTCCTCTCGATCGAGCCGGGCCGCGGGTTCCACGAATCGTCGGCGATGCTCACGCAGCGCCGCTGGGTGCACCAGCGGACGCTCGAGCCCGCCGCGGGCGGCACGCGCGTCACGGATCGCATCGAGTTCGAGCCGCGCCTGCCGCTCGTCGGCCCGGCGTCGCGCGCCGTCTTCCACGCCGTGTTCCGCCATCGCCATCGGCGTCTGGGACGCCATTTCGCCGGAGGTCGCGCATGACCCAGACCCTCCTTCGCGTCCTGGCGATCCTCATCGCCGTCCGCGGCATCGGCAACCTCTTGAAGCGTTTCGGCACGGGCTCGGGGCTCGTCGTCTTCGGCCGGCTGCTGCCGCGCGAGACGCTGCTTGCGCCGCTGCTGGGGCTCGTGATGCTGGCCTACGCCTACGGCCTGTGGACCCGCCGCGCCTGGGCGCTGCCGCTCGGCGTCGCCTACGCGCTCTTCGCGACCGCGAACCTCGCCCTGTTCCCGGTCGTGACCGGGCTCCCGCCCGGCATCACGATGCCGATGTACGCCGTCTACGTCGTCGCCGGCATCGCGATGAGCTGGGGCGCCGTCGTCCTGCTTCAGGCCGCGCGCACGAGCCGCTGATAGATGCGCGGCAGCTCGCGCGGCAGGTCGGCCACCCGCTCGATGATGACGTAGGCGTCGGGGTCGCACATCTCCCGCAGGTAGTCGTGCCCCGCGAGGTCGACCGTGATGCAGAAGGGTTTCACGCCCGCCGCCTGCGTCTCGCGCATCGCCGTCGCCGTGTCGCGGATGCCGTAGGTGTGGCTCTGGCGATCGTCGCCGTAGTCGAGGTCCTGCGGAAAGCCGTCGGAGATGAGGACCAGGTGCTGCGCGGGCGCGGTGAGATCGCGCATGAGCGTCGTCGCGTGACGGAGCGCCGTGCCCATGCGCGTCGAGCCCTTGGGCTCGATGCCGCCCAGCCGTCCCCGCACGGCCGGCGTCAGGCGCTCGCCGAACGTCTTCACCGGATACACCTCGACGCGCTCGCGGCCCTGGCCGGAGAAGCCGTAGATGGCGAAGGTGTCGCCGATCTCCTCGAGCGCGGCCGCCATGATGACGAGCGCGTCCTTCGCGATGTCGATGATGCGCTCGCCCTCGGCCCCCTCCGCCGCCTCGTCGGTCGAGGCGCTCATGTCGAGCAGGAACAGCGTCGCGACCTCGCGCTCCTGGCGCGTGCGCGCCGTGTAGAGCTTGGTCGACGCCGTGCCGCGCACGCGCCGCTCGACGCGCGCTTCGACGGCGGCGTGCCAGTCGATGTCCTCGCCGTCCTCGAGGCCGCGCACCGCGCGATAACGGTCGGGCCGGACCTGCTGGAAGCACCGCCGCAGCTCCGGGATCAGGTCCGCATGGCGCGCGAGGGCACGATCGTAGAAGACCCCCGCGTCGTCGGCGACCGGAACTTCGCGGAGCTGGCACCAGGCCGGGCGGTAGTCCGCGATCACGTGATCCCACTCGTCGTAGAAGTAGATGAGGCTGTCGTCCGCCGGATGCGGAACGCGGCCGGCGCGGCGCGGGCCGACGCCCTGCGCGCCGGCGCGTGCGAGCTCGCGGCGCTCGCCGAGGAGCTTGCCCATGAGCTGGGTCACGAAGAGACCGCTCGCGTCGAGATCGGTGCCCGACCCCTGTGCGAGCTCGCCGAGCAGCCCCGACTCGAGCAGGCGCTGCAGCTCCTCCAGCGAGAGCTGCGTGCCCGCGCCGTCGCCGGCGCGCCGTTGATCGAGCAGCACTTGTAGCTCGCGCAGCAGTTCTTCGGGCGGTCGCTCGGGCGAGCCCGGAACCGGGACCGCGCCCTCGTCGTCGACGTCGAGGCCGGTGGCGAACGGGCCCTCGCCCTCGCCGGCGTCGAGGAGGATCGGCAGGAACTCCAGGGCGGTCGGGTCGACGGCGGGTGGGCCCACCAGGTGCGCGAAGGCCGGCACCAGCCGCTCGGCGATCGCGAGCGCGTCGGCCGCGGTCGCCGCCGGCGACGCGAGTGGGCGCAGCGCCGGCAGCACGCCGATCGCCGCCGCGGCGAGCCAGGGGGCGACGCGGCGCTCGGCGGCGTGGGGATCCAGCGCCAGGGCGAGGAGCGCGTCGAAGACGACGGCGGACGGTGGATCGGCGTCGGCGGTCCAGACGGCGAGCAGGCGCCGGCAGGCCCACGCGAGCTCGCCCGCGATGCCAGGGTATTCGAGCGCCAGCCGGTGGGCGACGCGATAGCCGTCCGTCACCGCGAAGAGCTCCGAGAGCAGCGGCGGCGCATCCTCGACGGTGAGGGCCGCCAGCACCGTCTCGTCGGCATAGGTACCGTGCAGGCGCCGCCCCACGAGCAGGGTCGCGAGGACGCCGAACAGGCGCCGGTTGTCCTCGTACGAAGCCAGCACGTCGATCGTCGCCGGCAGCGCGATCGTCGCCTGCACGGGCGGGGGCTCGAACGGGCTGCGGAGCTGGAAGCGCCCGGTCGCGCGCGGCGTCGCCGGCGCGCCGGAGAGCATCTGCACCACCTTGCGAAGCACGCCCTGCGCCTCGTCGAGCGTCACCGCGACCGGCGACGCGGAGAGCACGGCGACGCTCGTGCGCGATTCGAGCGCGAAGTAGGCGCAGCCGGCATCGGCGTTCTCGGCGCCGATCGCGAGCCCGTGGTCGACCCACGCCTCGAGCCGGGGCGGCACGCGCTCCTCGAAGAGCATCGGCATGGCACGCAGGTAGGCGACCACGCCAACCGGGAACTCACGCGCGACGCGCAGCGCGGCGGCGAGGGCGACTGCCCGCGCCGCGCGCGAGACGTCGAGGGTGAGCGCGCCGACGATGGGCAGCAGCGCCTGGAGATCGGACGGGCGGACGTCGGCTGCCGCCGCGCCGAGCGCCGCCAGCAGGGCCGATCGCGCCTCCGGCGGCAGCGCCTCGATCGTGCGCGGCAGGTCGCGATAGTAGACGACCGCGGTCGGGACGTGGCGCCGCGCAAGCGTCCGGGCGGCGTCGAGCCATGCCCGGCGATCGTCGGGCGACCAGCTCGCGACCTCGGGCGCCAGCACGCGGAAGAAGAGCCCCTCGTCGAGCCCCGAGCGCAGGAGCGCCGCGAGCCCGCACCACGCGGCGACGTCGCCGGGTCCGAGCACGTCGGCGGCGATTGGGATCGCACCCACCATCGCCTGCGCGACGCGCTCGCCGCGCCAGCCTCCGTCGGCGCGCAGGCCGAGGAGCGCATCGGCGCAGGCGTCGAGCCATCCGGCGTCGACGTCGCCGGCCAGCGTCGCCGTCGTCTCGGCGAACGACGCGGCCAGCGCGGGCGCGCCCGCACCGATCCGCTCGATCGCCCGGAGCCACGCGGCGAACGGTGCGAGGCCGACGCGGCGCAGGCGCGCCGGATCGAGTCGCAGGTAGGCGAGAACGGCGCCGCTCGCGCCGCCGCAGTGGGCGGCGAGGTCGGCGCCGAGCTCGAGCCAGCGATCCGCGTCGGTGCCGAGCGCGGCGCGCATCGCGGGCAGCGTCACCTCGAGCTGGTCGGCGACGAGGCGCGAGACCGCCGCGAGACGCGCCGCGGTCGCGTCAGCCGAAGATCGCCCCCGCGACGTCATCGATGGCCCGCTGGCTGTCCTGGTCGTCGGTGAGCGCGTGGCTGACGGCGACGGTGCACGCCCGGCGCGGCGCGATGCCGCGACCCATGAGCTGCGCCGCGTACACGAGCAGGCGCGTGCTCACGCCCTCGGCGAGTCCGCTCGACTTCAGGTGACGCACCTTCTCGCCGAGCTTCGCGAGCCGCAGCGCCGCCTCGAGATCGAGCCCGCTCTCGTGCGCGACGATGCGCGCCTCGAGGTCGCGCGGCGGATAGTCGAAGTCGATCGCGACGAAGCGCTGGCGCGTCGACGGCTTCAGGTCCTTCAGCACGCTCTGGTAGCCGGGGTTGTACGAGAGCACGAGCAGGAAGTCGGGATGCGCCTCCAGGATCTCGCCCGTCTTGTCGACCGGCAGGATGCGGCGATGGTCCGTCAGCGGGTGGATGAGAACCACCGTGTCCTTGCGTGCCTCGACGATCTCGTCGAGGTAGCAGACGGTGCCCTCGCGGACGGCGCGCGTGAGCGGCCCGTCGATCCACACCGTCTCGTCGCCCTTGATGAGGTAGCGGCCGATGAGGTCGCTGCCGGTGAGGTCCTCGTGGCAGGCGACCGTGATGAGATTGCCGGGCACGTCGCCCGCGGGGGCCTCGCGGCGCGGGAGCGTGGCGGCCATGTACTCGACGAAGCGCGTCTTCCCGCACCCCGTCGGCCCCTTGAGCAACACGGGGAGCCGGGCCTCCCAGGCGGCGGTGAAGACCGTCACCTCGTCGCCGATCGGCAGGTAGAAGGGAACCGCGCTCACGGCGGCGAAGTCTAGGGGCGCCCGACCCCCGACGCAATCAGCCGGCGATCGCGGCGCGCACCGCGGCCGCCACGCGCTCGACCATGCGGGCCGTCGCGTGCACGATCCGGCTCCCGCTGAGCGCACCGGGCTCGCCCGGACGCGCCGCGCCGCGCGCCGTCTCGACGCCGACGAGGATGCGATCCCACCCGGGCGTCTCCGCGAGCGACGGGGTGCGCAGCGCGAAGACGAGCGTCGCCTGCTCCTCGGGCTCGAGCCGTCCGAGGATGTATGCGTTGACACCGCCGCGCTCGCTCGCGGCTTGCAGCGCCGTCGTTCCGTTGGCGCGGCGGAGCACGGGGAGGATGGCCGGGTTCGCGAGCGCGTCGCCGCGCAGGCCGACCTTCACCGATTCCTGTGCCGAGCGACCCGTGTTCGCGAGGTCGAGCGTATAGACGGCGAGACAGCCCGACGAGCCGCACGTGCTGACCGGCGGCGGCGTCGCGAACACGATCTCTTCGTCGGGAATGCCGGGGATCGGCAGCGTGCCGCTCAGCGTGAGCCACCCGACGCCCAGCACGACGAGCCAGAAACCCAAGCGAAACATGCCCGTCGCACTCTAGCCGAGAGACGGGCCGGCTGCACGACTTGCTCTTCCCCCGTATCACCCGGATAGTAGTGGTGGTGGTCAGGCGGTTGGTCAGGGGGCTGGTGGTGCTCGTGCTGCTCGCCGTGGCAGCCGTCGCCGGCCTCCTCCTGTGGACCCACTGGCTGGTGCAGCGCGAGCACGCGCCGCTGCCGCTCGTCGCCGACGTGATCGACCTCGGGAAGGCGCAGGATCTGCCGATCAAGGTCTCCGTCATCGAGACCGCGCACCAGCCGATGCCGCGCTCGTCGGTGCTCGATCCGAACCGCGATCCGAAGCCGCAGGCGCCCTACCTGATGACCCACCCCGCGTTCGTCGTGGAGTGGAGCGACGGGCGTCTCCTGCTGATCGACACCGGTCTCACGCGACAGGGCGCGATCGAGTTCGGCGATCTCATCCAGCGCTTCGGCGGCGCGGGGCCGATCGAGCCGCTCAAGACGACGGCCGCCGCGCTCGGCGACGCCGCGGCGCGCGTGAAGGGCGTCGTGTTCACGCACCTTCACATCGATCACGTGGATGGCCTGCGCGAGCTCTGCCCGCGCGTGGGGCACGGGATCAAGGTGTTCATGACCGCGCCGCAGCTCGACGTGTGGACGTTCACGACCTCCGAGGGCATGCGCATCGTCGAGGACGCCGGCTGCACCGAGCGCGTGCGCATCGGCGGTCAGCCGCTCCTCATGCTCGACGGGTTCCCGGGCGTCGCCGTCATCGCCGCCGGTGGCCACACGCCCGGCAGCCAGATCGTCGCCGTGGCCGTACAGGATCCGAGCGGGACGCCGAAGCTCTACCTCTTCGCCGGCGACACCGCGAACGCCATCGACGGCGTGCGCGAGGACATCTCGAAGCCGCTGCTCTACCGCATGGTGATGGTGCCCGAGGACGACGATCGCCTGGGCGAGCTGCGGCGCTACCTGCACGCGTTCGAGAAGGACTACGGCTTCACGGTCGTCGTCTCGCACGACGCCGGCCACCTGAAGGAGACCGGCATCCCCGCCTGGCAGTAGTTCCGACCCAAGACTTCGTCTTGGGTCGGGGAGGACGCGAGCGTGCGGCGTCCGTGGCACGCGCGACCGGCATGCCGCGGCCAGCCAAGCTGGCGCGGCAGATCAGATACGCCCGATGGGTTGCGGCGTCACGACGGCCGACGTTCGACGCAAACGATGCCCCAAGCAGGCGATGCGGTTTCGGCGCCGTCAGTTGCGCGGTCGGGCGAAGGTGTGGGGCGAGTGGAACCTCGTCGCGGCGGCGTGCAACCTGCGCCGGGTCTTCGCCCTCGGGGTCGCACCCGCATCAAACCGTCCGACGCCCGTCGCTCACCCGGTCCTCCCGACCGCCGTGTCGTGCCACCAACGCGACACCCTCGCGTCCGACCTCGACCCAAGACGGAGTCTTGGGTCGATCTCCTAGCCGCGCAGATACCGCTCGACGTTGTTCCGGATGCGCGTGTGGGGCTCGTTCGTGTCGGGCGTGAAGGTGCGACCGGTCACGAGCTCGAACGTCGCGATGTAGCGGCGCGCGGCCTCGACGCGGACGTCGTCGGGGAGGGCGGGGGGCGGACCGTCGCCGCGATAGCCTCGCTCGGTCGCGAGCCAGTTGCGGACGTATTCCTTGTCGAGACCGCGCGGCTCCTCGCCGCGCGCGAGGCGTGTCTCGTAGTCGTCGGCATACCAGTAGCGCGAGCTGTCCGGAGTGTGGATCTCGTCGATCACGACCAGCTCACCCTCGGGTGTCTTGCCGAGCTCGTACTTGGTGTCGACCAGGATGAGGCCGCGCTCGCGGGCGCGCTGCTGGCCGAACGCGAAGAGCTTCTCGACCATGACGGCGGCGGCGTCGAAGTCGGCGGCGGTGACGGCGCCGCGGCGCAGGAGCTCGTCGCGCGAGACGCTCTCGTCGTGGTCGCCCTTCTCGGCCTTCGTCGACGGCGTGAGGATCGTGCGCGGCAGGCGCTCGTTCTTGCGCATGCCGTCGGGCAGCTCGTGGCCGCAGAACTCGCGCGCGCCCTTCTGGTAGGCGACCCAGATGGACGTGGAGGTGACGCCGGTCAGGTACGCGCGCACGATGAACTCGGCGCGCAGCGGCGTGCATTCGCGCGCCACCATCACGTTCGGGTCGGGCACCGCGAGCACGTGGCTCGCGGCGACGTGGCGCGTCTCGTCGAACCAGTACTGCGCCATCTCGTTCAGCACCTGGCCCTTGAAGGGGATGGTGCCGAGCACCACGTCGAAGGCGCTGATGCGATCGGAGACGCAGATGATGCGGCGTCCGTCGCGGGTCGTGAAGTTGTCGCGCACCTTGCCCTCGTAGCGCGAGACGATCTCGGGCAGATCGAGCGTCGTGCGGTCGAGGGTCGTGCGGAGCTGAGCGCGGATCAGGTCGTCGGCGATGGCCATCCTCATCCTCCCCGGCGGACGAGCGGGATCACCCGCTCGCCGAAGTGACGCGCCTGGTCGAGCGAGCCGAAGTTGACGCACAGGAGCGCGAGCCCGTGCGTCTGCTCGCGGCGGCGGAGCTCCGCCGCCATCTCTTCCGGCGTCCCGATGAGGGCGACCGGATGCCTGCGGGTCTCGTCGGGCGAGAGGCCGAACACGCCCGAGATGCCGTTGGCCATTTGCTGGGTGTGCTCGCGCGACGTCGTGGGCATGTACGTGAAGACGGTCGACGCGAAGCGCACGCTGCCGGCCGGTCGGCCGGCGGCCTTCTCGGCGGCGCGTACGCGCGCGAGCTTCTCGGGCAGCGCAGCATCCGAGAATTTCCGGATCTCGTCGATGGTCGTCGTCCCGGCGGGCCCCAGCACCGGTACCATGTGGACGACGTCGGCCCACGCGCCGGCGCGCCGCAGGATGCCGTTGCCGCTCCCGCCGAGCATGATCGGGGGCCCGCCCGGCTGCACGGGCTTCGGCAGGCAGACCGCGTCCGCGACCTGGTAGTGCTCGCCTGCGAACGTGAAGCGCTCCGCGCGCCACAGGCCCCGCATGATCGTCACCGCCTCGTCCATCATGCGCAGGCGCTCGGAGATCTCGGGGAAGGGGAGGCCCATCATCTCGAACTCGGCGCGGGTCCATCCCGCGCCGACGCCGGCGACGATGCGCCCGCCGCTCGCCTCGTCGATCTGCGCGAACAGGCGCGCGTGCATGGCCGGATGGCGGAAGAGCATGCAGGCGACGTGGCTCACGAGCTTCACGCGACGCGTGTGCTGCGCAAGCGTCGCCAGCACGAAGAACAGCTCGTAGGCGGGCGTCTCCGTCTGGAGCGTCCCCAGCGCCTCGTAGACGTAGTGGTCCGGCGCCATGAGCGCGTCGAAGCCGACCGCCTCGGCCGCCTGCGCGGCGTCGATCATCGCGGCGACGCCGGTCTTGTCGCTCGGGGACTGGCCGCTCCCGAGCCCGATCGCGAACTCCATCAGCGCAGATCCGCCTGCCGGCGCGAGAGGAGCCGCGCCGTGCCGACCGAGACGCCGATCGCGACGATCGCGTACACGATGCCGAAGACCTGCCAGCCGACGCCCGCGCCGGGCGGCGGCGGCGTGCGGAAGTTGAAGAGGACCAGATTCGCGATCACGTACGCGACGTAGATCCACGCCATGGTGAGGGCGAACCGTCGCATGGTCCAGATGCCGGCGGCGTAGGCGAGCAGGTAGAGGCCGAAGAGCGGACCCAGGATCATGTTCGGCGTACCGGAGAGGCGCTTCCCGAAGAATACGAAGCCCGTCTGGTCGCCGCCGAACTGGAACGGCTTCACGATGTCCGAGACGGCGAGGATGCCGAAGAGGATGGCCAGGATCGTGAGGGCGGTGCCTCGCTGGGGTGCCGGCATGGGCCGGAGCCATAGCCCGAGCGGCGAGCGAGCGGAAGCGAGGGGCTAGGGATCGAGTCTGGTCAAGGCCGGGACGACCGGAGTATGACGGCGCCGGGAACTGAGAGCTGCGATGCGCGACGCTCTTCGTCTCGTGCTGGTCGGAGGTCTCGTCGGCGCGCTCTGCGCACCGGCGCCCGCCGCGCTGCTCTGCAAGAAGCGCTCGGGCGTCCTCGTCGTTCGAGAGGCGTGCAAGAAGAAGGAGGCACTGCTCGACCTCTCGCAGCTCGGCGTCCTCGGTCCGCAGGGGGATCCCGGGCCGGCCGGCCCGCCGGAGTGGGAGCGTCCATGTCCTCCCGATTCGGTGGCCGTCGGCACCGCGTGCATCGACAAGTACGAAGCGAGCGTGTGGAGCGTCCCGGCCGACAACACGACGCTCGTCGCGGCCCTACGGGCCGGGACCGCAAGCAGGGAGGACCTCGGTGCCGGCGGCGCGACCCAGATCGGCGCCGGCTGTGCCACCTTCTTTCCGGAGACCTTCCCGGTCACCGGCAACTGGACCGTGCCGCTCTACGCCGCGTCGGTACCCGGCCCGCCGACGTCGTGTGTCGGCTGGTTCCAGGCGGCGCAGGCGTGCGCGCTCGCGGGCAAGCGTCTCGCCACGAACGAGGAGTGGCAACGCGCGACCGCCGGCACACCGGACGGCGCGCCGTGCGTGGTGAGCGCCGGCTCGCCGGGCGACACCGGGACGGTGGGCTGCGTCTCCACGTGGGGTGCGCAGGACATGGTCGGGAACCTGAACGAGTGGGTCGCGGAGTGGGGCGAGGTGGCGGCCGGCTGCGGGACGTGGCCCAGCATGTTCGGCAACGATTTCTCCTGCGTGGGCGGCACCGGCGCGAACCACCTGCCAGCCATGCTCGCGCGTGGTGGCGGTTGGTCCGACGGGTCGCTGGCGGGCGACTTCACCGTCCTCTCGATCCTTCCCTCCGACTCCGGCGACGGACTCGGTTTTCGCTGCGCGCGGTGATGAGTTCATACATGTCTCGGATCATCTCTCTCGTCCTCGCTGGTGGAATGATGGCAGGGGTCTCCCCGTCCGCGTCCGGCGAGGTTCTGTGCACGAAGCGCAACGGCGTGGTCGTCGCGCGTGAGACGTGCAAGAAGAAGGAGGCGCCGCTCGACCTCGCGCAATTCGGTGCCGTGGGACCACCCGGCCCGAGCGGTCCGGACGGTCCGTTCGCCTGGGAGCGCACCTGCCCGCCCGACTCCGTTCTCGTGGGCACGGTGTGCGTCGACAAGTACGAGGCGAGCGTGTGGACCATTCCGGCCGTCGCCACCGACCTGGTCGAAGCGGTACGGGCGGGCACGGCGAGCGCGGCGAACCTCGTCGCTGCCGGTGCGACCCAGGTGAGTCTCAGCACGTCCTGCGCGCCGGCGCCCTCGACCGGCTTTCCTTCGACCGGCAACTGGACGGAGCCGCTCTACGCCGCGTCGGTGCCGGGCGTCGTACCGACGGGATGCCTCAGCTGGTTCCAAGCGGTGCAGGCGTGCGCGCTCGCGGGCAAGCGGCTCGCGACGAACGAAGAATGGCAGCGGGCGGCCGCGGGGACGCCGAACGTCGCGCCGTGTGTCTTCACGGGCACCGAGCCCACCGTCACCGGGACCCCGGGGTGCGTGTCCTCGTGGGGAGCGTTCGACATGGCGGGCAACGTCTACGAGTGGGTGACGGCTTGGGGCGACCTGGCGACGGACTGCACGAACTGGCCCCCGACGTACGGAAGCGACTACCTCTGCATCGGCGGGGACGGATCGAGCCACCTGCCCGGCGCGCTGAGTCGCGGCGGGAGCTTCGGATTCGGATCCGACGGCGGCATCTTCGCTGCCGTGGCCGGCTTCGCGCCGACGCTCTCGTCCAACGTCGTCGGGTTTCGCTGCGTGCGCTGAGGAGCCGGATGCGTACCATCGTCAGCTTCGCACTCGTGGCCGCGGTGATCGCGACGAACGGCGCACCGGCGCCAGCGGCCGTGCTCTGCAAGAAACGATCGGGCGTCGTCGTGGGGCGTGAGGCGTGCAGGAAGAAGGAGACGGCGCTCGACGTCGCGCAGCTCGGGGCCAAGGGCCCGGCCGGCGCTGCGGGGCGCGGCGGATGGGAGCGACCGTGCCCACCGGACTCCGTCCGGGTGGGCACCACGTGCGTCGACACCTACGAGGCGAGCGTGTGGAGCATTCCCGCGAACGCCGCGCTCGTGGGCGCGGTGCGAGCGGGAACCGCGAACGCCGCCGATCTCACCGCGGGCGGAGCGGGCCAGATCGGGAGCGGGGACTGCGGCACGGCCTTCCCCGACACCTTTCCGGCCACGGGCAACTGGACCTCACCTCTCTACGCGGCGTCGATACCGGGTGTGCTGCCGGCCGTGTGCGTCACCTGGTTCCAGGCGGTGCAGGCCTGCGCGCTCGCGGGCAAGCGCCTCGCGACCAACGAGGAATGGCAGCGTGCCGCCACGGGGACGCCCGGCGGTCCGCCGTGCGTCGTCGGCGGCGTCGCCGCGGGTCCCACCGGCACGCCGGGTTGCGTGTCCCAGTGGGGCTCCTTCGACATGGTGGGCAACGTCTTCGAATGGGTGGCGGACTGGGGCGACCTGGCGACGAACTGCATGAGCTGGTCCGTCGACTTCGGAGAAGACTACTCCTGCATCGGTGGAAGCGGGCCGACCACCCACCGGCCCGGCGCGTTCCTGCGCGGGAGCAGCTTCGACGGCAACCCGCCGAGCGTCGGAATATTCGCGATCACCAGCAGCCTCGACCCGACGACGGCCTCCAACGAGGTCGGGTTTCGCTGCGCGCGCTAGACGCTCAGCCGAGCTGCATCCCCTTCGGGATCACCACCACGCCGCCCTCGCTGACGGTGAAGCGCTTCCGATCCGCGTCGAGGTCGTAGCCGATCTCCATTCCCGAGGGGATCTTCACCCCCTTGTCGACGATCGTGCGGCGCAGGCGCGCGTGGCGGCCGACGTCGACGTCGTCGAAGAGGATCGACTCGGCGACGTCGGAGAAGCTGTTCACGCGCACGCGCAGGCCGAGGATCGAGCGGTCGACCCGGCCGCCGCTGATGATGCAGCCCTCGGACACCATCGAGTCGGTGGCGATGCCGACGCGGTTCGTCTCCTTGTCGGCGAACACGAACTTTGCCGGCGGGGCCGGAAGGAAGGCCGAGTAGATCGGCCAGGCCGGGTTGTAGAGGTTGAAGGTGGGCGTGACCGAGATGAGATCGGCGGAGGCCTGCCAGTAGGCGTCGATCGTGCCGACGTCGCGCCAGTAGCCGCGCTCGACCTCGGTCGCGGCCGGCACCGTGTTGGTCGAGAAGTCGTACGCGACGAGACGCCCGGCCTCGGCGAGCGGCGGCAGGATGTCGCGCCCGAAGTCGTGCTTCGATCCCTGGCGGTCGGCGTCCTCGGTCAGCGCGCGGACGAGCACGGCGGTCGAGAAGACGTAGAGCCCCATCGACGCCAGGCGCGTGCCGGACGCGCCCGGCGGCACGGGCGGTTTCTCGAGGAAGCCGGTCACGCGCATGTGCGCGTCGCATTCGACGATCCCGAACTGGCTCATGTCCTCCGCCGGCACCCGAATGACGGCCACCGTGGCGTCCGCGCCCGCGTCGGCGTGGAAGCGGATCATCTGCCGCACGTCCATCTTGTAGATGTGATCGGCCCCGAAGACGCAGACGTAGGGGGGCGCCTCGTTCTCGATCACGTCGAGGTTCTGGAAGACGGCGTCGGCGCTGCCCTGGAACCAGCGCGGTCCGAGGTTCATGGTGGCGGGGACGGGCGCCACGTAGTGGCCGAGCTGGGGCGCGAGCTGCCAGCCGCGCGCCAGATGCTGCATGAGCGATCCCGCCTTGTACTGCGTGAGCACGCTGATCTTGTTCACGCCGGAGTTGACGAAGTTCGAGAGGACGAAGTCGATCAGCCGGTAGCGGCCACCGAACGGCACAGCGGGCTTGGCGCGATCGCGCGTCAGAGGGTGGAGGCGCTTCCCCTCGCCGCCGGCGAGGATCATGGCGACGACGTTCGTGAGCATCGAGCCTCGGGGACCGTAGCGGACGCCCGGAACCCCGGTCAACGGTGCTCCCGCGCACGCCAGTAGGCACGCGGGCGGCGATGCGCTATGGCCGCGCGATGCGCAGCTTCATCGGATTTCTGGCCGTCCTCGCCATGCTGGTCGGGCCGCTGCTCTCCCACTTCGCGCTCACGCGGCCGCTCACGGGCTTCGCCGTCTTCGCTGTGGGCGGCATCGTGGCGACGCTGGTGGGCCTCTGGAGCCTCGTGCAGCTCGTGCGCGGGCGGGGCCTCACCACCGGGGGCGCGCTCGGGGTCCTCGCGGGCTTCGCGTTCTTCGCGATCGCGAGCCAGGGCCGGGGGCAGCCCCGGATCAACGACTTCACGACCGACACGGCCGATCCGCCGGTCTTCGTGTTCGCCACCAATCTCGGGCCGAACGTCGGCCGCGACATGGGCTATCCGGCGGCCTTCGCCGCCGTCCAGCAGGTGTGCTGCAGCGACCTGCGTCCCGCCAAGGTCGCGGGGCCACCGAACGTCGCGTACCAGCGTGCGCTGCGCGTCGCGAGCGACATGCCGGCGTGGCGCGTGACGCGCGCGGACGCCGCGAACTTCGCGATCGAGGCCGTCGCGACCACCAAGGTGTTCCGCTTCGAGGACGACGTCGTCATCCGCATCCGTCCCGAACCGGACGGGACGTCGCGCGTCGACGTGCGGTCGAAGTCGCGCGACGGGAAGGGGGACATCGGGGCGAACACGCTCCGGATCCACCAGTACGTGGATCGCCTCGAGGCTGCGAAGTGAAGGCGGGAGTCCTCGGGGCACTCGCGCTCGCCATCGTCGCCGCGGCTTGCGGGCCGCGCGGCCGGCTCGAAGATCGGACGACCGCCCCCTCGATTCCGTCCTCGGCGATCGAGAAGGTCGTCGATCTCGACTACCCGCCCGGCAACATCGCGGTGTCCGACACGGGCCGGATCTTCTTCACGCTCCATCCCGACGGCAGCCCGCCCGCGCAGGTGCACGAGCTCGTCGACGGCAAGCCGGTCCCGTATCCGTCCGCCGACTACCACGACTACCAGAGCGTGCTGGCGCTCCGCATCGATCGGAAGGGGCGTCTGTGGGCGCTCGACTACGCGAACTACGGCCGCGGCCAGCCGCGCATCCTCGCCTTCGATCTCGCGACGAACGAGGAGGTCCATCGCTACGACTTCCCGCCGGAGGCGGCCGGGTTCCTGTCGATGCTGAACGACTTCCAGGTCGATCCGGACGGTCGCTTCATCTACATCGCCGAGGCGAGCCCGATCCGGCAGACGCCCGCCATCATCGTGTACGACAGCGTCGAGAAGAAGAGCCGCCGCCTCCTCGACGGCCATCCGTCGCTGCTACCCAAGGACTACCTGATCCAGGCGCCGGGGCGCGACATGATCGTGCTCGGCTTCTACGCGTTGCACATCGGCATCGACACGATCGCCCTCGATCGCACGGGCGCGTGGCTGTTCTACGGGCCGGTGAACGGCGACCGCCTGTACCGCATCGCCACGAACGACCTGCGCGACGAGTCGCTCTCCCGAGCGACGCTCGAGTCGCGGGTCGAGAACTACGGGCCGAAGCCGCTCACGGACGGCGCCACGACCGACGACGCCCGCAACGTGTACCTGACCGACATGGAGCACTCGGCCGTGTTGGTGCTCGGCACCGACGGCCGGCTCCGCACGCTCGTGAAGGATCCGATGCTGCGCTGGCCCGACGGGCTCTCGTTCGGACCCGACGGCTGGCTCTATCTCACCTGCAGCTCGCTCCAGGACGTGCTCTTCGTCTCGAACGCGACCATGCGCGCCCACGCGCCGTATCAGATCTTCCGCTTCAAGCCCGGCGCGACCGCGCCAGCGGGCCAGTGAGCGCGTCCCGGCTTGATTCCGGGCGGCTTCCCGCCTAGTCAGAGCGCCGTGTCCTCGCTCGCGGAGCGGCTCGACGTCCTGTGCGAGGTGAACCGCCGCCTGGCCACGTTCGCGAGCCTGGATGAGCTGCTGGCCTACGCGACCAGGTGCACGCGTGAGCTGTTCGAGGCCGAGGGCTGCGCGCTGCTCCTGCTCGACGAGGCGCGCAAGGAGTTCCGCTTCCCGGTCGCGAGCCAGAGCGCTGCGAGCCACGTCTCGTCGGAGGGCCTGCGCGACATCCACTTTCCGGCCACGCAAGGCATCGCCGGGTGGGTGCTCGCCCATGGCGAGCCGATCGTCATCGACGATGCGCAGCACGACCCGCGCTTCTTTCCCGGTGTCGATGCGGCGACCGGCACGACGACGAAGGTCGTGCTCTGCGCGCCGCTGCGGACGAGCCAGGGGACGATCGGCGTGATCGAGGTCATCAACCCCCGCGGTCGCGGGGAAGGGGACCTCAAGTTCCTCGAGGCGCTCGGCAGCGACGTGGCGGTGGCGCACGAGAAGGCGGCGCTGTACGCCGCGCTCCGGCAGGAGGTGATGGGGCTCCGCCGTCTCGCCTGGCTCGGCGGCGTGACGCTCGGCGTCCTCGGCCTCGGGCTCATGGGGGCGGCTTTCGTCGCGAACATGGCGAGCGCCCTGCCACTGAGCGAGTTCGTGACCGCGCCCGGGGCGCTGCTGGGTCTGCTCGTGGGTGCGGCGGGGCTGCTGCTGGCGATCGGCGTGCGTAGCGTGCCGAGCGCGTCGTAACGATCCGGCGCATGCGACGCCTCGTCCTGATCGGCGCGATCCTCGTCGGGCTCGCGCTCGCCGCGGTCGCGCTGGTCGTCGCCAACCTGCAGCGGATCGTCGATGCCAACCGCGAGCGGATCGTGGCCGAGATGTCGGCCGGATTCGGGCGCCCGGTCGAGGTCGGACGCGTCACGGTCGGGCTCCGGGGGGGCGTCGGGGTGCGCCTCGAGCAGCTTCGCATCGCCGACGATCCCGCCTTCTCGAAGGATCCCTTCGTCGTCGCCGACGCCGTACACGCGATGGTTCGCGTGTGGCCGCTCCTCGAGGGCAGGGTCGAGGTTCGGCGCGTGAACGTCGACGCCCCGCACATCACGCTGATCCGGACGCCGGAGGGACTGAACGTCGACTCGCTCGGCCGTCGCGCGGCGACGCCGAAGGATCCATCCCCGGGCGCCGGCGGCGCCGGCGGCGGGGCGAGCGGAGTCCCCGCGATCGCCGTCGGGCTCCTCAACATCCGTGACGGCGTCGTCCGCTTCGTCGATCGCTCCGGTGCGGCGCCCGTCGAGCACACGATCGCGCCGCTGCACCTGGCGCTCTCGGACGTCGGCCAGACGACGCCGGTGCGCGTCGAGCTGGAAGCGACGCTGCAAGGCGAGCCCGCGACGCGCGTGCGCCTCACGGGCGAGGTGGGGCCGGTCGGGGAGCCGCCGTTCGCGCGCGACGTGCCCGTCGAAACGCATCTCGCGGTGCACGGCCCGCTGCTCGAGGTCGCCGATCTCCTGACGACGGGCACCGTCCGTCGCGACGACGCCGGGCGCCCCGTCGCCAGCGTGCGGGTGCGCGCCGCGGCGCTCGAGGCGAACGGGGTCGCGCTCGGGAACCTCGAGCTCGACGCGAGCGAGCAGGAGCGCGTGGCGACGATCGAGCGGCTCGCCGTCCAGCTCTTCGGCGGTGCGGTCGAGGGACACGGCCGCATCGACTACCGCAGCGGCGCCCCGACGGTCGCGCTCGAGGGTACGGCCAAGGGCCTCGCGGTCGAGCAGCTCCTCGCCGCCGGGGGCTCGCCCGCGGCCGCGCGCGTGCGCGGG
Organism: Candidatus Eisenbacteria bacterium; assembly: GCA_035577985.1. Taxonomy (NCBI): domain Bacteria; phylum Candidatus Eiseniibacteriota; species Candidatus Eiseniibacteriota bacterium. Next base: position 66,891 of record DATJZY010000035.1, on the reverse strand, counting down.
CGGCTCGACGCGAACGGCAGCGTGGCCGCGACGGCCGGCGATGCCAGGGTGGTGCGCCAGACGTTCACCGCCGACGGCCACGCCGAGATTCGCAACGGCACCATTCGCGAGCTGAACCTGGCCGACGGCGTCCTCACCGGCGTGACGGGCATGGGGGGCCTGGTGACCCTCGTTCCGCCGCGGATCCGCGATCGGTATCCGGACATCTTCGCGACCGACGACACCCGCTTCACACAGCTCTCGGCCGACGCGCAGATCGCGAGCGCCCGCATCCACATGGATCCGTTCGTCGTGTCGGCCGAAGACTACACCATCCGCGGCAAGGGCGTCGTCACGTTCGACCAGCACGTCGACGCCACGGCGACGCTTTCGGCCTCCGAGCGCCTGACCCGCGACATCATCGGTGCCTTCAAGGAGGCGAGCCTCATCACCGACGACGCCGGGCGCATCGCGATCCCGTTCCGGGTGACGGGCACGATGCCGAACGTGCGCCCGCGTCCCGACGAGGAGTTCGTCGGCCGCGTCGTGCGCAAGGTCTTCACTGCCGACTCCGTCGAGCATCTGCTCGGCGGCGGCGGCGACGGCAAGTCGGGCGACAAGAAGGGCTCCACCGTCGACCGCCTAAAGCGGGGCCTCGACAAGCTCTTCCGTTGATGCGCCGACCCAAGACTGCGTGTTGGGCCCGGTCCGAGTACGAGGCGTTCGTGGAACGCGCGCCCGGTCTGCCGCGGCCAGCGGAGCTGGCGCGGCAGGCGAGGTACGCGCGGAAGCTACCACGGCGATCGCGCGTGCCTCCGTCCCGCACTGCCTGTTCCCGTGGAGACGCTTCTACCGATCGATGAGGGAGATCGCCCCCTCGGGGCAGGCGACGACGCACCGGCCGCAGGCGTGGCAGGCCTCCGCCCGCACCGCGAACGCCTGCTTGCCGCCGTGGACGAGCAGCTTCAGGCGCCCGAGGATCGAGAGCGGGGTCCGCTCCTCGGGGGTGAGCGTCCGCACCTCGAAGACGTCGAACGGACAGACGGCGACGCAATCGGCCTTGGCCTCGCACCGGTCGCGATCGATCGAGGGGACGACGCGCCCCGCGTCGGGCTCGCAGCGTGTCTCGGTGTTCGCCATCACTGCGCGGGAAGTGCAACGAGCGCGCCAACGTCCGCGTGGGCCGGCGTCTCGGAATCGTCGTCCGTGCACGACGGCGCGTGCATGTCCGAGGTGGCACCGATGCAGTGTCCGACATGCGCGCTACTCTGCGGCGTCGCGTCCCTCGAGGGCGAGGTTCACGATCCGCTGGATGAGCGCCCGGTACGAGAGGCCTGCCTCTCGCGCCGAGGCGGCGAAGTCCTCCTCGTCGGCGATCTGCGGATTCGGATTCGCCTCCAGCACGTACAGCTTGCCCTCGGCGTCGAGGCGCAGGTCGATGCGCGCGTAGCCCGAAAGCTCGAGGATGCGATAGACGCGGCGGCAGAGGTTCTGGATCTGCGCGACGGTCGCGTCCGACAGGCCCTTGGCGGCCGCCGTGTCGATGCCGTGCTTCTTCTGGTAGGCGGCGTCCCACTTGACCCGCTCGGTCGCGATTCGCGGCGCCTCTTCGGGCAGCTTCTCGAACGCCATCTCCCACACGGGCAGCACCTGCAGGCGCCGCGTTCCGAGGACGCCGACGTAGAGCTCACGCCCGTCGATGTAGCGTTCGACGATGGCGTCGGTGTGCTGGCGCTTGTGGACGAGAGCGACGCGCTCCTTCAGCTTCTGGTCGGAGTCCACGACCGACAGCTTCGAGATGCCCGCGGAGCCCTCCTTCGTGAGCGACTTCACGATGAGCGGGAAGGCGAGGCGCTTCGGGCGCACGACCGCGTGGCCCATGCGGAAGACGTGGAACTCCGGCACCGGAATGCGATGGTAGGAGAGCAGCTTCTTCGTGATCGCCTTGTCGCGCGCGAGCATGAGCCCGCGCGAGTTGCAGCCGGTGTAGGGAACCCCCAGCAGCTCGAGGTACGCAACCACGTTCTGGTCCCAGATGGGGACGTCCTTGAAGTCCTCGAGCAGGTTGAAGACGGCGTCGGGCTTCGTCTCCTCGATGGCCGTACGGATGACGCCCAGGTCGGTCGCGACCCCGAGGCAGTGCACCTCGTGCCCCAGCGCGCGCAGCGCGCTCACGACGTAGTACTCGGTTCGCCACTCGACGGTGTCGAGATCCGCGTCGCCCGGCTCGTCGGGTGGCAAGAGGAGCTTGTCCATCAGCGCGAGCAGCCGGAGCTTGCGGCGTCGCGTGCTCACAGCGTCACCCGATGGCCGCCGGTGTGGAGCACGTTCATGGTCTGCACCGTCAGCAGCACCGCGAAGTCGAGCCGCGCCTGCGTCTCGGAGACGGTGAGCCGGAGCTCGAGCTCGCGGCAACGGTCCAGGATGTCGGCGAGCACCTGATCGACCGTGTACTGGTACGCCCCCGTCGAGGTCGCGACCAGGCGGCGCATGTCGCGCCGCACGCGGCGCAGGAACGTCGTGGCGGGCGGATTGCGGCGGAACTCGGGGGCCGACGAGAACAGGCGTCGCAGCTCGCGATCGTAGGTGTGGGGGACTTCGACGTCGTGGTGCCGGTGGCGCTCCGCGTAGTGCTCCTTCAGCGTCTTGGTGAGCTTCTCGAGCGGATCGACCGTGCGCCGGGTGCGGACGAGCGGCCGCACGCCCGCGAGCGCGCGCATCGTCTCGTCGACGTATCGGAGCTTCTTCAAAGCCGGCCAGTCCGCGTAGCGGCTCTCCCACTGAGCGTCGGGCGTCAGCCAGACGGCGAACGTTTCCGCGAAGTCCTCGTCCGGATGGCTCTGTGCGTACCACGCTTCGAGGTGCTGCACGAAGCTCTTGCTGTAGGGCCGCGGCGTGTACGAGGCGGGATACGTCTGCGACGAGCGGCCGAAGAGGGCGATGCGGCGGCGCCGGCGGCGCAGGCGATACGCGTTCTCGATCGCATGCCCGGCCTCGTGGCGCAGGATGCGCATGCACCATTCGTCGGTGCCACCTTCGACCTCGAGCATCTGCGACGCCTCGAGCCGGGCGAGGCGGGGATGCGCCATGTAGAACGGGACGGCGATCCCGGGCACGCCGTCGGGCGTGTACCAGTCGTCGGAGAGCCAGAAATAGGGGCGGAAGCGGAGCCCGCGCGCCTTCAGCTCCTCGTGGAGCTGGCGGATGCGCGGGGCGACCGCGCTCGTGCCGATCGTGACACCGAGGTCGCACATGCGCAGGCGCAGCAGCTTCTTGTCGTGCCAGTGCGCCCAGACGGGCTCGGTTGCACCCCGGCTCATGTCGGACCGGCGGTATGCTATACGCCGACGCCATGAAGGTCGAAGCCGCCGTGTGCTGGGAGCCGAAGCGTCCGCTCGAGGTCGACGTGGTCGATCTCGAGGGGCCGAAGGCGGGCGAGTGTCTCGTGCGCCTGGCGGCGACGGGCGTCTGCCACACCGACGCCTACACGATGAGCGGGCGCGACCCGTCGGGCCTCTTCCCCGCCGTGCTCGGGCACGAGGGTGCCGGCGTCGTCGAGGAGGTCGGGCCGGGCGTCGCCTCGATCGCGGTCGGCGACCACGTGATCCCGCTCTACATCCCCGAGTGCCGCCAATGTACGTTCTGTCTCTCGCACAAGACGAACCTCTGCAGCGCGATCCTCGGGACGCAGGGCCAGGGCGTCATGCCCGACGGCACGAGCCGCCTCTCGCACAAGGGGAGGAAGCTCCACCACTACATGGGCACGTCGACCTTCGCGCGCTACACGGTCGTGCCGGAGATCGCGCTGGCGAAGATCCGCAAGGACGCGCCGCTCGCCAGGGTGTGCCTGCTCGGCTGCGGCATCACCACGGGCATCGGCTCGGTGCTGAACGTCGCCAAGGTCGAGGCGGGCGCGAGCGTCGCCGTGTTCGGTCTCGGCGGGGTCGGCCTCTCGGTCATCCAGGGTGCGGTCATGGCGGGCGCCGAGCGCATCATCGGCGTCGACACGAACCCGAAGAAGTTCCCGCTCGCGCGCCAGCTCGGTGCGACCGACACCGTCGACCCGACGGCCGTGGGCGACGTCGCCGCGGCGCTGGTCGAGATGACGGGCGGCGGCGTCGACTACGCCTTCGAGTGCATCGGCCACGTCGACGTGATGGGGCAGGCGCTCCAGTCGTGCCACAAGGGTTGGGGCGAGTGCGTGATCATCGGCGTCGCCGGCGCGGGCGAGGAGATCCACGCGCGGCCGTTTCTGCTCGTCACCGGACGCGTCTGGCGCGGTGGCGCTTTCGGCGGCACGCGTGGCCGCACGCAGCTCCCCGGCTACGTCGACCGCTACATGGCCGGGCGGATCAAGATCGACGAGCTGGTGACGGCGACCATGCCGCTGGCCCGCATCAACGAGGCCTTCGATCTCATGCACCGCGGCGAGGCGATCCGCAGCGTCGTCGTCTACGAATGAGCGCGGCCGCGTTCCCGCCCGGGTTCGCCGTGGGCGTGCGGCGCTTCAATACGGGCGACTACTTCGAGGCCCACGAGGCCTGGGAGGAGTGCCTCGACGAGGTCGAGGAGGACGAGCGCTGGGACCTCCTCGTGGCGCTCATCCAGGTGGCCGTCGGCTACCACAAGCTCGCCTCGGGCAACGTCGGCGCGTCGCGCATGCTGTCGCTCGGCGCGGAGAAGCTGGGCGCGTTCCCGGACGTCGTGCGCGGCGTCGAGGTGGCGGCGCTGCGCCGGCGGGCGGAGGCCGATGCGGCGGCGATCGATGCCGGCGGCGCGGCCGAGCGCCTGCTCGCGCACCCGCCGGCGATCCGTGCAGCGTCGGCGGGCTGACCCGCGTCAGCGCTGCGCCTCGACGACGTGCCCCCACGCCGCGAGGTGGAGGCCCGCGAGCGGGAAGCGCCGGAACTTGATCGCCGGGAAGCCTGCCGCCCGGAATGCTTCGAGCAACTCGGTCTCCGTGTAGAGGTTCGACGCCCACCAGCGCCCGACGAGGAATCGCGTCAGCGGATTGCGACGCGTCGTGAAGAGCATGAAGTGCCCGCCCTCGCGAACGCGCGCCCGCAGCCCGCGCAGCGCGTGCACGAAGCGGTCGCGCGGAACGTATTCGAGCATCGACGCCGATACGACGAGGTCGTAGTCCGTCCAGCCCTGCGGCAGGGCGTCGAGCTCGAGGACGTTCGCCTGCGCCAGCCGGACGTCGTCGATGCGGCGCCGTCGGAGCCGGGCGCGGAAGTGATCGAGCATCGCCGGCGTCAGGTCGAAGGCATGGAGCGCCGCGGCGGGCAGGGCGCGGCGCGCGAGGGCGTCGTGGACGGCGAGCGTCAGGGCGCCCGTCCCACAGCCGGCGTCTAGGATGCGCAGTCCGGGCCGCAGGAGCGGGGATGCGAGGAACACCGCGCGCAGCCCCTGCGGGTACCGCACCCAGCGGATGAAGCGGTCGTACGAATCGTGCCGCTCGGTGAAGAGCCGCTCGGGATCGGCGGTGAGGCTCACGGCAGCGCGATCATCGCACGGCCCGCCCGCGCACCTCGAACGCCACCTGATCGAGCTGGCGACCGTCGCTCGCTCGCAGCGCGAGCCGGTGTCGGCCCGGCTGCGGCGGCCACAGGCGGATGCCGGCGGCAGGGCCGAGCGCGATGCCGTCGAGCACCCACACGGCGTCGGTCGTGTCGCGGGGCGCCTCGAACGCGAGACGCTGGTGGGCGGCCGGGATGTCGGGATCGACGGCGACGATGGTGCCGCTCGCGGGTGCGAGGATGCGGGGCGACGCCGGCGCGCGCGCGATCGGGGCCCGGGGCGCGGTGCCGCGGATGAACCACTCGGCGCGCGGCGGCTCGACCCCGCCGTCGAAGGACACGGCGGCGCGGACGACGTCCGGCGGTGGCTCGGGTGCGGCGACGTCGCCCTCGAGCGCCGCCATGATCTCGCGCCAGATCGGGGCGGCGCCGGTGACGCCGCTCACGTCGCGCATGGGCTCGCCGTTGAAGTTCCCGACCCACACGCCGACCGTGTAGCGGGTGGAGAACCCGACGCACCAGTTGTCGCGCATGTCCTTGCTCGTGCCCGTCTTGACCGCCGTCCACGCGCGCGTCGCGAGCACGTTCTCGAGGCCGAACGTGGGACTGCGGCTCTCGCGATCGGCGAGGATCTCGCCCACGATGAAGGCGGCCGACGGCGCGACCACGGGGCGCGGCCTGTCGCGCGGATCGTCGCTCGCGAGCCGGAGGCGCGACGCGCGGCCGCCGTTCGCGAGCGTCCGGTACGCGTTCACGAGCTCCCACAGCGTCACGTCGGCCGATCCGAGCGCCAGCGACGGGCCGTAGAACGTGCCCGATCGCGTGAGCCCCGCGAAGCCGAGGGCCCGAAGCCGATCGACGAAGGCGTCCGCTCCCACCAGGCCGAGCGTCCGGACGGCGGGCACGTTGAGGGAGGACGCGAGCGCCGTGCGCACCGAGACCGGCCCCCGGAAGCGGTCGTCGTAGTTGCGTGGACGATAGAGCCCGTCGGGCACCGCGATCTCGAGCGGCGCGTCGTCGACGAGCGCCGCCGCGGTGAGGATCCCCCGTTCGATCGCGAGCGCGTAGAGGAACGGCTTCAGCGCCGAGCCCGCCTGCCGCCGTGCCACCACGCCGTCGACGAAGCGCGCGCGCGAGAGATCGCCGCTCGATCCGACGTAGGCGAGCACGTCGCCGCTCGCGTTGTCGGTGACGAGGATCGCGCCGTCCTCGACGTTCGCGGAGCGCAATGGCACGAGCTGGCGGCGGAGCGCCTCGCGCGCGAGGATCTGCACGTCCTTGTCGAGGGTGCTCGTGCGCGACGCGCCGGCGACCAGGCGTCGTGCCACGTGCGGGGCGAGCGCGAGGGCGCGGCCCGTCGCGCCGCCTGCGGCGAGCGCCGTCCGCACGGCGTCCTCGAGCCGGAGCGCGCCGGGATCCTCGCCGGCACGCACCAGCGCGCCGCGCGCGCGGCGAATGACGGCCGGCTCGGCCGCCGTCGGCGACACGAGCAGCGCGGTCAGCACCGCGGCGTCGACCGAGTCGAGGGCGTCGGGCGTCTTCTGGAAGAGGACGCGCGCCCCGGCACCGATGCCCTCGACCTCGCCGCGCACCGGAACGAGGTTCAGGTACGCTTCCAGGATCTCGTCCTTCGACCAGGCGCGCTCGATCGCCCAGGCGAGCCGCATCTGGCGCCACTTCTGTGGGAGCGTGCGCACACCATGCCGGCGCCGCAGGGCGGGATCGAGCATGCCCGCGAGCTGCATGGTGATGGTGCTGGCGCCGCGCGAAGCCCCCGAGACGACGCGGTCGCGCACCGCCCCGCCGAGCGCGAGGAGGTCGACGCCGCCGTGGCGCGCGAAGTGGCGATCCTCGCTCGAAACGATCGCGTCGCGGACGGCGGGCGAGACGGCTCCGAGCGGCGTCCAGGCGAAGCGGCGGCGGCTCGCGTCGGTGCGCTGCTCGGAGAGCACGGCGCCGTGACGATCGAGGAGCTGCGCGTCCGAAGCCCGCGTCGCCCGGCGCACCGCTTCGAACGCGGGCGCGACCGGGCGAGTGAATCGCGCCGCCGCGGCGAGCGCGGCGATCGCGAGTGCGCAGCCGAGGACGTATCGCACGGCTACTCGACCTCGACCGGCGCGTTCGGCAGCTCCCCGAAGACCTCGGGGGCATACAGCGCTTCGACCCGCGTCGGAGGAAGCTGGAAGCGTCCCGTCTGGTTCAGCCGGATCGTGTACTCGACACGCAGCGCGCCCTTCGAGACGTACGCGAAATAGGCGCGGAACGAGTCGAAGGCGCGCTCGGCGAACGTGGGCGGGGCGAAGGACGACGCCGGATCGTCGGCCGGCGGCTCGGTCCGGATGTGCGACGTGCCGGCCGGCACGGGGTCGTTCACCACGACCCATCCCATGTCGGCTTCCGCGTCGACGTCGAGCCGCACGCGCGCGCGATCGCCGCGGCGCAGCGGCCCCGACCCGTGATCGAGCGGCGTCACCGTCTTCGTCACGCGGTAGCCGTTGGCGAGCGGTGCGGTCAGCGGGAGGGCGGCCCGAGCCTGAACGATCGCCCAGGGCTTGCCGCTGCCCGCCTGCAGCAGCGCAAGCGTGTCGGCCGGCGACCACGGGAAGTGGAGGGTCCCGCCGCCCGGCGCGCCGTCCCAGCCGTACACGCGGGTCTCCGGGCCGAGGGACACGGTGGTACGCCCCGCGACGGGCTCGGACTCGAACGCCTTGGCGAACGCCTCGACGGCGACGGTACCCCAGGCATTGGCGGTCGTGGTCGACCACGACCCGCGCTGCTGCAGCGCGAGGAGCCCCCGGACGATCCGTGGCAGATCGTCGTGCCAGGCGGGCTCGCTCTGCGCGAGCAGCAGGAGGCGTGCCCCGTTCGTCTCGGGGCTCACGAGGAGCCACCAGAGCTCGTGGTCTCCCGGGCCCGAAAAGCGCAGGGTCGTTCCCGAGAGGTCGAGGCGGCCGCGCAGGATCTGCTCGACGTCGCGGAGATGGGCGTCCCGATTCGGGATCGCCGGCAGCGCGCGCAGGATCGCCCACCAGTCGAGGACGGCCGAGGTGGGCCACAGATTCGGCTCGACGACGATGCCGCCGAGCGATCGCGCCTCGGCTTTGCCCCAGGCGGCGAGGGCGGCGACGGCGGCCAGCTTGCGCAGCACGAGATCGGCGCCGCGGACCGTCGTGTCCGGCCGCAGGCGTCCATCGACGAAGGAGGCGAGACCGGCCGTCGTGCGGTCGACGACGCTCGGCGGGAGCGTCCAGCCTGCCGCGCGCGCGATCGACAGCACGTACGCCGTCAGGACCTCGCTGCCGTTCTGCGTGGTCGGGAAGAACTTCAGGAGGCCGGCGCCGTCGAGGTGGCTCGGCAGCGCACCCAGGACGTCGTCGCGCACGCGCGCGTCGCCGAGTGCGACGGCGCGCGAGACGCGCTGCTCGAGGCAGCCGTAGGGATAGCGCCGCATCCAGTCGCGCGCGCCGTCGAGCCCGACGCCGAGCGACGGCGACATGGTGACGTCGATGCCGCCGCGATCGGGCAGCGCGTCCACGGGCCGCGCCACGGGCACGCTCGAGCTGCCCGCGAGCTGGAGCAGCGTCGCCGCCAGCGTGCGCTCGGGCACGGCAGGGCGAACCTGCTGGGTCACCGCCAGGCGGTCCTGCGGCCCGCCCGCCTCGCCGGCTTCGAACGTGTACGCGAGCGGCGCGTCCGACGCCGGCACCGTGACGTCCCAGCCGACGACGCGTCCCTCGCCGGCGGCGAGGGGCAGCGACTGCGGCGCGAGGGGCGCCGCAAGGGCCGGCGCGGTCGCCCGGACCTCGACGGTCATCGGCCGCGTGGTCGCGTTGCGCACGGTGAGCTCGGCGCGGAACCGATCGCCGTCACGAACGAGCGGCGGCAGGCCGGAGAACAGCATCAGGTCCTGCGAGGCGCGGATCGATGCGGCGCCGGTCCCGAACTTGCCGAGCGCGCCGGTCGCGACCGCGACGATGCGGAAGCTCGTGAGGGAGTCGTTGAGGGGGATCTCGACCGTCGCGCGGCCATCGGCGTCGAGCGGTACGCTCGCACGCCACAGGAGCAGCGTGTCGAACAGCTCGCGCGTCGCCTGCCGGCCTCCGCCGCCGCCCGAGGGCAGCGCCTTGCGCCCGAAGTGGCGCTTGCCCACCACCTGCATCGCGGCCGTCGCCGTCGTGACGGAGTAGCCGCGCAGCGACATCATGGCGTCGAGCAGGTTCCAGCTGCGGTTCGGCGACAGCTCGAGCAGACCCTCGTCCACCGCCGCCATCGCGACCTCGCTGCCGGGCGGCGGCGGCGCGCCACCGGGCGTTCGCACGGCGACGCGCACGGTGGCGCGGTCGCGCACGCGGTAGACCTCGCGATCCGGCTCGACGCGCACCTGCAGCTCGTGGGCGCGCCAGCCGACGCGCAGCTCGGCGATCCCGAGCTTGAAGGTCGGGCGCCCGAGGTCCACCATCGCCGTCGGCTGTACGTCGCCGACGCGACCGCGCACGGCGAGCACCGACACGAACATGTTGGGCGCATAGCTGTCGCGGATCGGCACCTCGACGACGGGATCGGTCGCGTCGAGGGGCACGACCCGCGCGTCGAGCACGCCCTCGCGCTCGAGCGTCACGAGCGCCGTCGCCTGGCGGAACGGCGTCCGCACCTGGAGCCGCGCCGTCTCGCCCGGCTCGTAGCGGCGCTGCTCGGCCAGCACGTCCATGCGGTCGTGGTCGTCGGCGGCGAACCAGAACTCGTCGCCGCGCCCGACCCAGACGTGCGTGTTGGCGGCGCTCGTCCGCCCGTCGCGGTCGGTCGCCTCGACCTGCAGCACGATCTCGCCCTCGACGCTCGGGCGGCCCTCGCACTTGAAGTGGCCGCCGGCGCTCGTCGTGCCGCGGCAGAGCTCGCCGACGCGGCGCACCTCGCGCACGTGCTCGTAGGCGTAGAAGCCGCCGATCACGCGCTTGCGCGTCGAGTAGATCTTCTCTTCGAAGGCGGTGACGCGCACGGGCACGTTGCCCGCCGGCCGGCCCCCGAGATCGAGCACGACGACCTGGGCGCGGAGGTCTCCGCGCGTCTTGGCCCAATCGCGCGCCTTGATGCCCGCGCAGACGCGTGCCGGCCAGACGGTGGTGCGGGCCGACGCCGTCTGCACCTCGCCGTTCGGATCGCGGAACTCGAGCTCGGTCGTGAGCCGGCGGGGGACGTCGGTCGCGGGGAGGCTCGGGAGCTCGATGCGAGCCGTGCCGGCGGCGTCGAGCGTCACCTCGCGGCGGCCGAGCAGCATGGGCTTGCCCGCGTCTTGGCGGTCGTCGCCGTCCTCATCGTAGTCGTCGCCGCCGCGCGTGGTCTCCTCGCGAACGGGGCCGTTCGAGAAGATGTAGCCGGCCAGGCGATCCGGCGTGTCGTAGGGCTCCGGGCGCGTCTCGGCGCGCAGGACCACGGGGAGGTTCCCCGCGGGACCGCCGGCGAGGTACTGCACCGCGACGTCGGCGGCGACGACGCTCCCGCCGAGCGGCGGCTCGGTCGGCAGCCGCAGCGTGCCGCGCATGAGCGGCACGCGGAACTCCTCGACGCGGAATCCCCCACTCGTCCATTCATTGCGGCGCCAGGGCTCGTCCGGCGGCGCCGCCGTTGCGAGCACGATCTCGTACGCACCGAGCTTCGCGAATGGCGGGATGTCCCACGTCGTTTCGGCCGCCCCGGTCTCGCCCCACGCAACGCCGAGCTCGTAGCGCTCGTCGCTCCCCTCGTGACGGACGATGACCTTCGTCGGGCGCTCGGCGGCCGGCACGGCATCGAAGCCCGCCAGCGTCTGGCGGCGCAGGATGTGCTTCATGTGCACCGTCTCGCCGGCGCGGAAGAGCGTCCGATCGAGCACCGTGTGCGCGGCCACCGGACCGCTCCAGCCCCGCTCGGGCAGGCGGAAGCGCCAGGGCTCGATGCCGCGGGTCCAGGACGAGTGGACGAAGCTCACGTCGTCGTCCGTCTCTGCGACCACGAGGAGCCCGCCGGCGAGGCTCGAGAGCGCTTCGATCTCCCGCCCGTCGGTGTAGGCGTCTTCGCTCTCCTGCGCGGGATCGTTGCAGGCGGGCAGGTCGCTCGCCGACGGCAGCGCGCCCGTCCACACGAGGCCCTGTGCGTCGCTGGTGCCGGTCGCGTGCACCGTGCCGCGGCAGTCGGCGACGCGCACGCGCGCGCCCGCCACCGGCTTGCCGGTCTCGAGCGACGTCACCCATGCGAGCGACCGCTCGCGCCCCCACTTGAAGTGCACGCCGAGGTCCGTGACCAGCGCGGCCGTGGGCACGTAGAGCGGCGCCGGCTTCTCGAGGAGCGCCGTTCCGAGGCGTGTGCTCGCGAGCTCGACGACGTAGAGCCCCGGCTGCGTGAGCGGGATGCCGATCACCTCGAAGGCGTCGTTCTCCTTCGCCTGCGGGAGCGTGAACGACGTCCGTTGCGGCGCGGGCTTGGCGGATGCGAACACCGACCGGTCACGTTGCGCGCTGCCGACCCGTCGCAGCCACCCGAGCATCGCGGGGACGTCGTCGGCGGGAATGCGCGCCATGACCCCGCGGATCTGCGCGATGCTCGCGGCGGCGTCTGGCTCGAGGTTTCGTACCGTCACCGGCAGCGCGGGATCGGCCTTCGCTTCGATGATGCCGAAGCGGCCCGCGAACTTCGCGAGCGGCGGGTAGCCGTCGGTGTGGATCGGCTGGGCGAGGACGCCGGCGCCCTCGAGCGCGCGGCCCTCCTCGTCGACGAGACCGGAGGGCAGCTCGATCCGCAGCTCACTCTTGGGCGGGAAGGGCGGCACGAAGCGGACGCGGCGCACGGTGGGCACGAATGTCGCGGCTTCTTCGGGCGACCATCGGCGGCCGTCTGGGGCGACGAGCGCCATCGCGTGCGCGAGCGCCGTCGCGACGGGTGCCGTGAAGCGCACCACGATCGGCGTCAGCGGGATGCAGCCCGCGTGCGACGTCTCGTGATCACACGCGACCTCGGCCGAGAAGGCGTCGCGGACGGTGAAATCGAGGACCTGCGGGTCACGTGTCGCAACACCGCTCGGCGAACGGATGCCCGCCTCCCATCGAAGGTGGACCTTGGCGCCGTTCGGGAATCGCCGCTCGGCCTGGACCGCGATCGACGGCGCGCTCTTGTCCCAGTACGTGACGCTCCGGATGACGGCGTCGCGATCGGCCGCCGGGAGGACCCGCAGCGGGATCCGCTCCGGAAGTCCCTCGACCGCGAAGTACGCCTGCGTTGCGACCGACGCCTCGTCGACCGGCCCGTCGAGCGCGAGCAGGAACACCTGGTCCTCCACGATCGTGCCGTCGTCGGGCGGCTCCTCGGCACGGACGGCGGGGCCGCCGGTCGAGAGCTCGTAGGTGGTGGCGTCGACGATCGGGCGGCCGGCGAGCGACTGCACGCCCGCCGCCAGGCGGAAGCGGCACTGGAGCCCCGACGGCAGGTCGCGCTCGAAGTCGTAGGTCCACGTGCGCGTGTCGATCCACCGCCCCGTTCCCGGCGCCGCGCACTCGACCTGGAACGGATCGGCCACCGGCCGCGGATCGCCGAGCGCCACCATCGCTTCGGGAAAGACGGCGACCACCTGCCGCACGCGCTTCACGATTCCCTGCGGCGTGAAGCGGATCCCGGGCGTCGCCGGCCTCGCCGCGCCGGCCGCGATCCCCGCTGCCACGACGAGTACGACGACCGCACCTGCCACTCGCATGGGCGCGCACGGTTGCGCGCGGCCGCCTGGCGGTCAAGCGTCGCCGTCGTGCTAGGCTACGGCATGTCCTCGCACCGCGACCGCATCGTCGACCAGTTCACCCGCCAGGCCGTGCCGTTCTCGAACGCACCCGGCATCAAGGACGAGCGGGCGCTCGCGCTCCTGGTCGAGGCGAGCGGTGCCGGGCCGGAGGACACCGTGCTCGACGTCGCGTGCGGGCCGGGGCTCGTCGTCGCTGCGTTCGCGCGCGTCGCCGCGCACGCGACCGGCATCGACGTGACGCCGGCGATGCTCGAGCGGGCGCGCGAGGTGACGGCCGGCCTCACGAACGTGACCCTCCAGAGCGGCGACGTGTACGCGCTGCCGTTCGCCGCCGGCGCCTTCTCGCTGGTCGTATCGCGCTTCGCCTTCCACCACTTCCAGGATCCGGGCGCGGTGCTGGCGGAGATGCGCCGCGTGTGTCGGCCCGGCGGACGGGTCGTCGTGTGCGATCTCACGGCGTCGCCCGATCCGAAGAAGGCGGCGGCGTTCCATCGCATCGAGATGCTGCGCGATCCGTCGCACGCGCGCGCCCTCACGCTGGCCGAGCTCGAGGGGCTCTTCCCGGCGGCCGGGCTTTCGGCACCGTCGGCGACCTTCTACAAGCTGAAGTTCGAGCTCGAGGGCCTGCTCCAGCGCTCGTTCCCGCGCCCGGAGGACGTGGAAACGATCCGCGCCGCCTACGTCGCGTCGGCCGACGACGACGCGCTCGGGCTGGGGACCCACCGCGCCGGCGACGAGATCCGCGCGGCGTACCCGGTCGTGATCCTGCGCGCCACCCGCTGACCAGCTCAGAGCGGGGTCGACCCCGCGTTCGGCCCCGCCGCGTGGGCCAGGACGGCGAGGCCGGCGACGAGCGCGGCGTACTCGACGGCCGCGCGCTCGTCGCCCGGGCCGGGCGGTCCGACCAGGCGATAGATGGCGCCCAGCACGAGCAGGACGAGCAACCCGTTGCCGGTCGCCCAGTACGCGCCGATGATCACGACCAGCATGGCGACGCGCTGCGCGCGGTCGAGCGCCTGGAAGCCGCGCCCGCCGTCGAGCGGAACGATCGGCAGGAGGTTGAAGAGGTTCACCCAGGCGGCCGTGTGGGCGACCGCGAGCCCGAGCGGCGACGACGTCGCCAGCGCGACCGCGTAGGTGAGGGCGGCGCCGACGCCGCCCCACACGGGTCCCGCGAGCCCGACCCGCGCCTCCTCGGCCGGGGCCATGCCTTGACGGAAACGCACGACCGCTCCGATCCCGGGAAGGAACATCGGCGCGGTGGCGGCGATGCCGTAGCGACGCAGCGCCGCCACGTGACCCATCTCGTGCACGAAGATCGACAGCACGAAGCCGGCGGCGAAGCGCCAGCCCCACTGCGTCCAGTAGACGCCGAACGCGAGCAGCATCGAGAGGATGGTGGTCGCCTTGGTGAGGCCGGCGAGCAGGAGCTTGCCCTTGCCCGCGACGGCGGCGATCGCGAACACGATCCAACCCCAGGGCGTGCGCGGTCGCGCGGCCGGCGCCGCGCCGACGGTGGCGCTGAGGGCCGCGATGCGCTCCGCCACCACGGCCCGCTGGCGCGCCTGCGGCGGCAGCAGGTCGTGCGCCTCGCGCCACGCGGCGAGCGCGGCGCCGGCGTCCCCGCGCTCGGTCGCCTCGCGTGCGGCGGCGGCGAGCTCCTGCAGGCGCGCCGCATGGACCAGGCGCCGGCATGCGGGGCAGGCGAGCATCGACGGGCCGAGCTGCGCCCCGCAGCCGGCGCAGGTCGTGCCCGCCGCGTCGGCGGGCGTGCTCACGTGGCGCCGCTTGCCGGACGCGCCGAGAGCGCGAACGGGCCAGCGATCTTGAGCGGCGCCCTCCGGGTGAGTCGCCACGCCTGCTGGAGCCCGAAGAAGATGATCAGCCAGCCGATGGCGTTCTTGAAGCCGCCCATGAACGGCGAGCCGAGCACGATCGCCCCCATCGTGAGCCACGCCGCCGCGGGGAGGTGGTGCATGAACTCGTCGGCCTGCGCCTCGGCCTCGGTGCTCGGCGGCGTCTTCGCTTGCGCCGCGGCGACGTCCGGCGTCTGTCCCGCCCGGCGCGCGTCGATCTGCCGCGCGACGCCCATGCGGATCCCCTGCCAGACGTACGGCGCGTTCGCCGAGACGATGGAGAGGTACGTGAGGGCGACGGCCAGGATCTGATACGGCACGCCGCCCCGACCTCCCGAGCCGCGCTGGACCGCGACGCCGACCAGGAGACCGACGCCGATGGCGACGAGCCCCACTTCGTAGCCCGTCACCTCGCGAATCCCGTACCAGACGATTGCGCCCAACGCGGCCGCGCCGACCCCGAGCAGGGCCGCCGCGACGAGGCGGCCGGCACCGGATCCCGCTGCGCGCGCCTCGACGATGCGGCCCTGGCACGACGGGCACACGACGCGCCCGTTCACCTCGAAGTAGGTGTCGCCGATCGGGACGCCGCAGCCGGCACAGACGAGCGGCGCGTCGGGGAGCTCCGCATGCTCGAGCTGCAGAGCGTCGGTCGAGCCAGGGTCGTCCGCAGCCACGGAGCGCCTATAGCCAATGCCCCGTCGCGGTGACAAGGCGCGACGTGACTAGGCGCCGCCCGGCTTGGTCGCCGCGTCGGTCGCGCGGCGCAGCAGATTCGCGCGCGTGCGCGCCCCCTCGGCCGGGATGTGCGAGACGATCGCGTTGCTGAACGCGCTCAACGTCTCGGCGGGCCCGGGGATCACGACGAGCGCGGGGGGCGCCTGGACGCGGGACAGCTCGGCGACGAAGCTCGCGGCGCGCCGCGCGGGCAATCCCAGGTCGAGCACGACGACGTGCGGATGCACGATGTCGATCAGCTCGCTCGCCTGCTTCAGGTCCCACGCGATCGAGACCGACATGCCGGCCTTCATGAGGCCCTGCCGCAACGGGATGAAGGTCGCGCTGTCGGAGCCGACAGCGAGGATGCGCGCGCTCTTCGGCGCGATCATGGTGCACTGTGCGCGGACGGCATCGGCCTCGATCGGTCGAACGAGGATGTCGATCGGCCCCAGCCAGATCCCCCGGTCCCCGTCGTTCGCCACCACAACCGCCCAAAACGGCACCGAGACGCCCGCCGTGCGCAGCGCGACCGCGGAGGTCAGCGCGTCGGCGCGCGCGACGTTGACGATGCAGGCCCCCGTCTCGATGCCTGCGATTTCGCCCGCAACGGATTCGCCGGGCGTGAGGACGCGCACCTCGACCCCTCCCGCGGCCGCCGGCCACTCCACGCCGGCGTCCAGGACGACGAGCGTCTTCCCCTCGAGGGATACGGGCCCCACGGGCTTCGCCGGCGCGGCCGGGCGCGCCGCCGCCTTGGGCGCCGAGGGCTCCGGCGGCGTCGTCTCGCTCGCCTTGGGGTCGGCGAGGCCCGCCTTCAAACGCTGCTGCTCGGCCAGCGTCGCCTCCTGCGCGACGGCGAGACGTTCGGCTTCGGCGCGCGCCACGCGCGTCTCGGCTTCGGCCTCGAGCACGACCCGCTGTGCCGACGCCATCGCCGTGCGCAGGGCCTCCAGCTCGGCGGCGGCCGTCGCGCGCTCGCGCTCTGCGGCGTCGGCGATCTCCCGCGCCTCGCGCAGCGTCTCCTCGTGCTCGCGCATGCTCGCCTCGGTCGCGGCGAGCGCTTCCTGCAGGCGTCGTTCGCGAAGGGCCGACTGCTCGAGCGACGCGGTGCTCTGCGCGACCTCGCCCTCGACGGTCCGAACCCACCGCCGCAGGCCCTCGAGCTCGGCCTCGAGCTTCGTGACGCGCTCCGAGGCGTCGGCGTGCTGCCCTCCCGACTCCTGGTACTTGCGCTCGATCTCGAGCAACCGGGTGCGCTCGGCTTCGAGAGCCCGGATCTGGCCGCGGAGATCGTCGGTCTGCGCCCACAGGTTCGTCTCGGTCGCGTGCGCGCCGTCGAGGAGGGCAGAGGTGCGGGCGTGATCCTCCACGAGGTCGTCGTGCGCGGTGCACAGCTTGTCGAGCTGGCGTTGCGCCAGTCGCAGCTCGTGTTGGAGCGCCCAGAGCTTGCTCTCGGTCTCGGCAAGCTGTGCGCGGGCGGTCTCGGCCTCGGCGGCGGCGGCGGCGCGGCTCGCCTCGAGCTGCTGGATGATGCCCTGGGCACTCGAGAGCGCGGCTTCGCGCTCGGCGACACCCTGCTCGGCGCGCACCTGCTCGGCTTGGATCTGGTGGAGGCGGGCCTTGTCGTTCGAGAGCGCGGAGCGGATCGCCTCGAGCTCGGCGTTCGCCGCGGCGCGAGCACGCTCCGCCGCCTGAACCATCTCCTGCGCGCGCCGGACGGTCTCTTCACGGTCGGCCTCGGCCCGGGCTGTGACCTCGCGCAGCTCCTCGCGGAGACGCAGCTCGCGGCGCTCGTTCGACTCGACCTCGACCCGCTGCCGCTCGAGCTGCTCGGCCAGCACCTGCGCCCGGTCGCGCTCGCGCCCGTGCTCGAGGCGGAGCTCCGACAGCTCCTCCTGCCAGCGGGCCTCGCGCTCGGCCTGCTCGCCCTGCGCCGACCGCTCGGCGCGCCGGCGCTCTTCCGCGGCGCGCGCGCGATCGATCTCGAGGCTGCGCGCCTTCTCCTGAGCCTCCGAGAGACGCGCCCGCAGCGCCTGCGCCTCCTCCTCGAGCTTCGTCCGAGCGTGCTGCGCCTCCTCGGCAATGGCGCCGAGGCGCGCAGTCTCGCTGCGCGCGAGGGAGAGCTCGTTGCGCTGCGCGAGCGACGCCTGCTGGACGGTGGCGAGCTGGGCGCGCGCCGACTCCGCCTCGCGCGCGGCCGCGGCGCGCCGCTCCTCGGCGATGGCGGCCAGCTCGTCCGCGCGTCGCCCGATGGACTCGCGTTCGGCGCACGTGCGCTCCAGCGTCGCCGAGAGCTCGCCCCGCAGCGCGCGCTCGCGATCGCCGGCTTCGCGCAGCTCGAGCACGGTGCGCTCGAGGCGTTCCTCGAGCTGGGTTGCGCGTTGCACGGCGAGCGCCAGCGCCTGCTCGGCGTCGGCGACGCGCGCGGCCCAGGCGGTGACGCCGGGCGGGGTCGCGTGGCCTTCGAGCGACGCGCGGACGTCGCCCAGCAGGGCCCGGACGAGCGGCGCCATCGGGGTACCGTCGGTCACCCGCGTCGCGGTCGCGCACAGCAGGCGCGCGACTTCCAGGCTCACGTCACGAATCGCGGCGAGCGCGCTCTGCGCGAGCGCGTCGACGGGGGAGCGATCCCCCGCCGCAACGGGCACGTGCCCGGGTCCCGCCGACCCGGCGGGATCGCTACTCGACGTTCCGGACTGCATCGATTTGAAGGTCGACGCCGACGGCGCAGACTCCTCCACCACGTTCACAGGATAGTGTCGGCATATTCGAGTGAGAAGCCGAGGCTCGGCGTGGCGCGTGTCATTTCGCTGACAGACCGGTCGTCGTGGCGCCCGAATCGGGCGTCCCTGCACGGCCCGGCGCATGCGCGTCGTGACAGCCGAGCAGCGCCGCCTCCGCGAGACGGGCGAGCGGCAGGACGCGTTCCGCGGCCCCGATCTCGATTGCGATCCGCGGCATGCCGAAGACGACGCAGCTCGCCTCGTCCTGGGCCAGCGTCCGTGCGCCGGCCCGCCGCATCGTGAGCAGCCCGCGGGCTCCATCGTCGCCCATGCCGGTCATGATCACGCCGACGACGTTGGCGCCGCCGACCTCGGCGCAGGACTGGAACAGCACGTCGACCGACGGGCGATGGCGGTTGACCGGCGCCTCCATGCCGAGGCGGACGCGATACGTCGCGCCGTCGCGCGCGAGCCGCATGTGCTGATTGCCGGGTGCGATGAGGGCGTGGCCGGCGAGCACCCGATCGCCGTCCTCGGCCTCCTTCACGCTCACGCGGCAGAGGCGGTCGAGCCGCTCGGCGAAGGCGTGGGTGAACTTCTCGGGCATGTGCTGCACGATCACCACGCCCGGCGCGTCGGCCGGGAGCGCGACGAGGAACTCGCGCAGCGCCTCCGTCCCGCCGGTCGACGCGCCGATCGCGATGATTCGGTGGGTGGTGCGCGGCAGGGCGGGCGAGGCGACCGGTACCGGGCTCGGAGACGCCGACGGGAGGCGCACGCGTGCGGTCGACGCGGCGTGGACCTTCTCGATCAGCTCGCGCGCCAGCTCCGGCAGCCGCTCGGCGATCGACGTCATGGGCTTGGTGACGAAGTCGACGGCGCCGAGCTCGAGCGCGCGCAGCGTCGTGGCGCAGCCGGCTTCCGTCAGCGACGAGACCATGACGACCGGCATCGGATGGCGGCGCATGAGCATCTGCAGGAACGCGAGGCCGTCCATGCGCGGCATCTCGACGTCGAGCGTGAGCACGTCCGGGGCGAGGGCGCGGATCTTCTCCCAGGCGATGTACGGGTCCGGCGCCGTCCCCACCACCTCGATCCCGGGATCGCGCGCGAGCGAGCTGGCGAGGATCTGCCGCACGACCGCCGAGTCGTCGACGACGAGGACTTTGATCTTGCGCGCCATCCCGTCCGGCCTCAGAAGAGGGTCACGTCGCCGAATTGCGGCCGCGGCCGCCGGCGCTGCTCCTGCTCGAGGAGGGCGGCTTCGACCTGGGGCCCTACCACCCGGCGCACGAGCGCCTTCCCCGATTCGGTGAAGAAGTGGACCTGCCGCGGATACGTCCCACCGACGCTCTTGGCGGCGAGGTGGAACCCCTCGCGGGCGAGGAAGGTCCGGACGAACTCCACGTTGGCTTGCGGGACGCTCGCCGCGCCCTTCAGCGCGAGCACGCTGGCGCCGCCGAAGACCTTCACGGCGAACCGGCGCGGCTCGGCGCCGAGCTTCAGCATCTCGCCGATCAGGCGGTCCATGGCATGCACGCCGAAACGGGTCGCGTCTTCGATCGAGCCGTCGCCACGACCCTCGGGCAGCATGAAGTGGTTCATGCCCCCGATCCGCGCCCGCGGATCCCACAGGCAGACGGCGATGCACGATCCGAGCAGCGTCTTGATGACGGTCGGCTCGGCCGATGCGTGGACGCCGCCCACGTGCAGGGTGATGATCTTCTCGTACGTCACGCGCGCTGCTCGAGGACGCGCCGGACCGTCTGCCGGAGGACGTCGGGTTGGAAGGGCTTCACGAGCCATCCGGTCGCGCCCGCGGCGCGGCCTTGCTCCTTCATCGAGCCGCCGCCCTCGGTGGTCAGGACCAGGATCGGCGTGGCGCGGAAGCGCTCGCTCGCACGCAGCGCGCGCGTCAAGGCGAGGCCGTCCATGCCGGGCATCAAGAGGTCCGTGATGACGAGGTCGGCGTTCGCCTGCTCGAGCGCGGCGAGCGCCGCAGCCCCGTGCGAGGCCTCCAGCACCTCGTGGCGATCCTCTTCGAGCGCGCGCCGTACCATGGCGCGGATCGTGGTCGAATCGTCGACGATCAGGATGGTTGATGGCATGACGTCTCCATGGCGCGCCTCATGCGGGAGGCGCCTCGGCGTGCCGATAGATGGTGCTGGTCACGCGCCGCATGTCGGTCGCGAGACCGAGGAGGTTCTCGGCGTGCCCCAGCGCGAGCAGCCCGCCCGGAACCAGGTGCTGTGCCAGGCGCGTGACGATCTGGATCTGGGTCGGCCGGTCGAAGTACATGAGCACGTTGCGGCAGAAGATCAGGTCGAAGCGCGAGCGGATCGGCCAGGGCGTTTCGAGCAGGTTGATGTGGCGGAACGTGACGAGCGACCGCACCTCGGGGCGGACGCGGACCATCCCGCTGCGCGGCCCGACCCCGCGCAGGAAGAAGCGATGGAGCAGCGGCGTCGGCACGACGGCCGCCGCATCGTTCGTGTAGACGCCTGCGGCGGCGCGGTCGAGGACGTCGGTGTCGATGTCGGAGGCGAGGATCCGCACGTCCCAGGCGAGGGTGTCCATGCCGGCGAGGATCGTCATGGCGATCGAGTACGGCTCCTCGCCCGTGCTGCAGGCCGCGGCCCAGATGCGGATCGTGCGGTCGCCGGTCGCCGACGCGCGCGCGCGGCGCGCCGGGAGCCACTCGGACGCGAGGTAGGTGAAATGGACCTGCTCGCGGAAGAAGGCCGTCTCGTTCGTCGTGATGGCGTTCACGAACCGCGTGCGCTCCTCGCCCTGGGGGTCGTGCCGGCGCAGCACCTCGAGGTAGGCGCTGAACGACGGCAGGCGCAGCGCCCGCAGCCGCTTGGTAAGCCGCGCTTCGAGCAGCGTGCGCTTGTGGGGTCCGAGGGCGATGCCCGTCTCGCGATGCACGAGATCCCGGAAGACCTGGAACTCCAGGCCGGTCATGCTGCTCGGCTGCGTGGGCGCGTCGGGCATCATGCGGGCCGGCCGATCACGAGGCGGGAAGGGGCGCTGGCAACTCCTCGCTGCGGAGCACGGCGTCGACGTCGAGCAGGACGATCAGCTTCTCGCCCGTCTGCGCGATGCCCGCGATGTAGCGGACGTCCACGCCGCTACCGAAGTGGGGCGTCGTCTGGATGTCGTCGCGCGGCACGTCGACGACGTCCGAGACGCTGTCGACGATCGCGCCCACCACCTTGGTGCCGACCGCCATCACGATGATGACCGTGAACGGCGTGCACTCGGCCGCGGGCATGCCGAGCCGCAGACGCAGGTCGACGACCGGGACGATCGTGCCGCGCAGGTTCATGACGCCCTTCACGTACGGTGGCGTGCTCGGGATGGGCGTGATCGTCGTGTAGCCCTTGATCTCCTGCACCTTCAGGATCTCGACACCGTACTCCTCGGCACCGAGCGAGAAGGTGAGGTACTGGACGCCGTCGGCGGCGGAGGAACCGAGATTGTGGAGCGGATCGAGTCGAGCCATGGCGCCCTCAGAACTCCTCGAAGTCCGAGTCGAGGCTGGCCGCCCAGCCCTTCACGTCCGCCGCGGGCGCCGGCATACGCGACGGCGGGGCGGTGGGGGGCAGGGCGGATGCGAGCTCGGGCGTCGCCGGCGCGCTCCCGGTGGCTTCGACCGCTCGCGCCCGCGTAGACCCGAGCTTGAAGCGTCCGACCAGCACCTGGAGCTGCTCGGCTTGCGCGGCGAGCGACTGGGCGGTCGCCGACACCTGCTCGGTCTGCGCCGCGGTCGCCTGCGTGACGTTGTCCATCTGCGCGACGGCGCGGTTCACCTGGTCGATGCCTTGGGACTGCTCCTGCGAGGCGGCGCTGATCTCGGCGATGATGTCGGTCACGCGTCGCACGGAGACGACGATCTCCTCGAGCGTACGGCCCGAAGTGTCGACGAGGCCGGAGCCCGTCTCCACCTTCGTGGCGGAGTCCTGGATGAGGCCCTTGATCTCCTTGGCCGCCGTGGCCGAGCGCTGCGCGAGGTTGCGGACCTCGGCCGCGACGACGGCGAAGCCGCGCCCCTGCTCGCCGGCACGCGCGGCTTCGACCGCGGCGTTGAGCGCCAGGAGGTTCGTCTGGAACGCGATCTCGTCGATCACGTTGATGATGTCGGCGATCTGCCGGGCGGCGTGGTTGATCTCGCCCATGGCGCCCACCGCCGAGGTGACGACCTGCCGTCCCTTGTCGGCCGTCTCGCGCGAGGCCGTCGCGAGCTGGTTCGCCTGCCGCGCGTTGTCGGCGTTCTGCTTGACGGTGGCGGTGATCTGCTCGAGGCTCGCCGCCGTCTCCTCGAGGCTCGAGGCCTGCTCCTGCGCGCCGCTCGAGAGCTGCTGGCTCGCCGTGGCGAGCTGCTGGGCCGTCGCGCCGGTCCACTCCGCGGATTCGGCCACCTGCGCGACGATGCCATGGAGCTTCTCGACGAACGTGTTGAACCAGCGCGCCATCTGGCCGATCTCGTCGTCGCGGTCGGCGGGCAGGCGCCGGGTGAGATCGCCGTCGCCCTGGGCGAGCTCCTGCAGCAGCGCGCAGGTCTCCTGCACGGGACGCGTGACGAGGCGGCTCGTCAGGTAGCCGAACGCGATGGCGAGCGCCATCGCGATGATCGAGACCGAGATCATGAAGACGTGGGCGCTCCGCACGGTCTCGCGCGCCTCCGCCGCCGCGAGCTGGTCGCGCGCCTCGTGCCGGTCCCGCAGCTCGTCCGAGAGGCTGATGAGCTTCTCGGCGATCGCGCCCGAGCGGGTCGTCGAGTGGAAGATCGCCGCGTCGGTCTTCTGATCGGCGATCATCTGCTGGACCTGGTCGAAGCTCTCCTTGTATTCGTTGTACGAGCCCGCGAGCGCGCGCAGCGTCGTGGCCTTCTCGTCGTCACCGTCCGCGGACGTCTGGAGCGCCTTCAAGAGCTCGTCGTTCTCGTGGGCGAGCTTGCGGTGGACGTCGACGTACTTGCCGTAGCCGGAGAGGAGATAGTTCTTCTCGGCCTCGATCTGCTGCAGCATGCCGGTGCGCAGGCGGCTCTGCTGCGCCATCTCCTGGTTGCCCTGGACGATCTCCTGCAGGGCGTTGCCGATGGCGTCGACCCGCCGGCTGGCGAGCAGCCCGACGACGGCGACGAGCGCGCCGACCACGACGAAGCTCAAGAGCAGCTTCGTCCGGATGGTCCAGTTCCCAATGCCCTGCCTCATTCCTCGCTCCTTGTCAGGCAACGGCCCGCAGCCGGGCCGAGTCGGTGTTGGCGAGCGCGATCAGACCCGCGACGTCGAGGATCAGCGCGACGCGGCCGTCTCCCAGGATCGTGGCGCCGGCGACGCCGTCGACCTTGATGAAGTTGGCCTCGAGGCTCTTGATCACGACCTGCTGCTGGCTGAGCAGCTCGTCGACGAGCAACGCGGCCAGACGGCCGTCGTACTCGACGATCATGAGCAATCCCCTCGCTGGATCCTCGGTCCCGGGCGTCACACCGAACACGCGGTGGAGCCGCAGGACGGGGAGGGGCTTGCCGTGCACCACCACCAGCTCGGCGCCGGGGCCGACCGTGTGCACGCTGCCGCGCTCCGGGCGAATGGTCTCCCGGATGGCGACCAGGGGAATGATGTACTCCTGCGAGCCGACCCGGATGGCCTGGCCGTCGAGGATCGCCAGCGTGAGCGGCAGCTTGATGCGGAAGCTCGTGCCGCGGCCGGACTCGGTGTCGATGGTGATGATCCCGCCGAGCGCTTCGACGTTCTCGCGCACCACGTCCATGCCGACGCCACGGCCGGAAACCTGCGTCACCGCCTCCGCAGTCGAGAACCCGGGCTGGAAGATGAGTGCCCAGACCTCGGCGTCGGTGGCCTGGTGGCCGGGGGCGATGAGGCCGTGCCGCTCCGCCTTGGCGACGATGCGGTCGCGGTCGAGGCCGCGCCCGTCGTCGGAGACCTCGATGTAGATGTTGCCGCCCTGTTGGTAGGCGTTCAGGCGGATGCGGCCCGCGGCGGGTTTGCCGGCCGCCGTGCGCTCCTCGGGCGGCTCGAGGCCGTGGTCCACGGCGTTGCGGATCAGGTGCGTCAGCGGATCGCCGATCCGCTCGATGACGGTCCGGTCGAGCTCCGTGTCCTCGCCCGAGATCTCGAGCACCGCCTCCTTGTCGAGCGCCGCGGCGACGTCGCGCACCAGGCGCGGAAAGCTCGCGAACAGCGATCGAACGGGAATCATGCGGACGGCGAGCACGTGCTCGTGCAGGGCGCGCGCGTGCCGGTCCATCTGGGCGACCGATTCGGCGAGCGCGGCCAGCCGGTCGGGCGAGAAGTTGGCGACGCCCTGTGCGACGATCGACTGCGTGGTGACGAGCTCGCTCACGAGATTGATCAAGCGGTCGACCTTGGCGATGGGGACGCGGATGCTGGTGATCTGCGCGCCCGCGGTCGGACGCGCCGACGCCTTCGGATGGTGCCGATCGGCGGTCGCCACCTGGCCGTGGGTGACCGGTGCGGCCTGCAGGCGATCGAGGACCGCCTGCGCGACCTCGATCTCGGTCGTGCTCGGCTCGGCGCCGGTCTGCTGCGTGCGCAGCATCCGGCGCACGACGTCGGCGGCCGACAGCAGGGCCTCGATGACGTCCGTGGTGACCGAGCGTGCGCCGCTGCGGATCTGCTCGAGAAGGAACTCGAGCCCGTGGGTGAAGCGGGCGAGTTCCTCGAACCCGAGCATGCCCGCGTTGCCCTTGATCGTATGGGCGGCGCGGAAGATGCGGTTGAGGAGCTCGGCGTCCCCGTGCGACTCCTCGAGCTCGAGCAGCCCGGCCTCGAAGTCGGCGAGCAGCTCGGCCGCCTCCTCGAAGAAGATCTCCACCACGGGATCCATGCTCGACCCCCCCAAAGGCAAGAGTCGTGCCGCGTCGGCGCTGCGTTTTCGACCAGAAGCGGCGTGGTGGGCGTGCCGCCCCCGTCATTCGCTTGGCGGGCGGGTCAGGGATCCGGATTGCGGCATTGCCACATTCCGCGCGGCGCGGGCAGGGGATGCGCGGCACGACGGTTGCTTCGAAGCGGTTGGAAGCATGAGTGCCCCGCTCACGAACTCGATCCAGCAGGTGGTCGAGACCGTCTGGTCGACGCTGCTCGGGCTCGACGTCCAGCGGCTGCCGGCGCCGCCGGCGTCCGGCGTCGACGACGCGTGGGCAGGGACGGTTCGCATCAGCGGCGCGTGGGACGGCGAGGTCCGCGTGCAGTGCTCGTCCGAGCTCGCGCACCGGGCCGCCGCCATCATGTTCGCGCTCGACCGCACCGCCATCAGTGCGGCGCAGGCCGAGGACGCGCTGCGCGAGCTCGCGAACGTCACCGGCGGCAACCTGATGGAGGTGCTCCCCGGTCCGTGCGAGCTCTCGATGCCGTCGGTGTGGAGCGGATCGACCGTGCCGCGCCAGCCCGGCAGCCTGATGCTCTCCCGGGTCTTTTTCGACTGCGAAGGTGAGCCACTGGCGGTCGTCATCATTCGGACCGCCTCGGCGAGTTGAGGTGCCAACGATGCGAGCGATCATCATCGACGATTCCAGGGCCATGCGTGCGGTCCTCGGACGCATTCTCGCCGAGCTCGGCTTCGAGGTGTTCGAGGCCGACAACGGTCGCGAGGCCCTCGAGCGCCTGCACGAGATCGGCTGCACCGACCTGGCGCTCGTCGACTGGAACATGCCAGAGATGAACGGGTTCGAGTTCGTGCAGGCCGTGCGCGCCGAGCGCGAGTTCGACGCGCTGCGCCTCGTCATGGTGACGACCGAGACCGAGATGACGCGCGTCGTGAAGGCGCTCGGCGCCGGCGTCGACGCCTACATCATGAAGCCGTTCGCGAAGGCGGCGGTCGTCGAGCAGCTGAAGCAGATCGGGCTGCTGTCCGCGGCTTGAGCCCCGCCCCCGCTCACTCGAGACGCCGCGCGACCAGCGCCGTCTCCCACAGCGAGAACCAGGCCGTGCCGTCGTCCGCGAAGCGCGGCGCCAGGAGCGGCCGCGCCGACGCCGGCAGGTCGCGCAGCATCTGGAGCAGGTGCGCCTTGTCCGCGTCGCCGACGTGCATGCGGTCGGCCCACGGCCCGAACTCGAACTCCTTCGCGAAGGTGCGCGTGGCTTCGACGTGCAGGCCCGCGGACTCGACGAGCGCGACCAGGCGCGAGAACGGCAACACCTCGTGGTGCGACGGATCGCGCAGCCGCTCGTAGTCGTTGTAGGCCCGCGCACCGGCGGGATCTTCGACCGCGATGTTGTCGGCGAACCCGAGCGTGCCCTGCGGCCGCAGCACCCGGGCGAACTCCCGCATCGCCGTCGCGGGATGGGGGAAGTGGTGGAAGGCGAGCCGGCATGTGACGAGGTCGAAGCTGGCGTCCGCGAAGGGCAGGGCTTCGGCGTCGGCCAGGCGCGTGTCGACGTTCGCGAGCTCGCGCTCGCGCGCGAGGCGCGCCGTCTCGGCGAGCATCTCCGGGGTGATGTCGGTCGCGACCACGTGCGCGACGTGCGGCGCGATCGCGCAAGCGGTGTGCCCGGCGCCGGTCGCGACGTCGAGCGCCTGCCAGGTGGCGGCCGGCGCGAGGAACTCGAGGAGGATCGTGAGGCTGTCGCCGCGCGCGTGCACGTCGCTCGTCGCGTAGGCGCGCGCCGACCGCCCGAACTGCTCGCGCACGAGGTGTCGCGAGTCCATGCTCAGAAGACCGGGCGGATCTGCTTCAAGCGCTCCTCGGCCGCGGCCATGAGCGCGTCCTCCGCCCGCTCGTCCGCCGCTTCGTAGGTGACCGAGAAGCGCAGGTGCGGTCCCGCGTCGTCCCAGGGCACCACGACGATCGAATGCTCGCGGATGAGGAACTGGCTCGCCGCCTCGGCGTCCTCGAAGCGCAGGCCGCCGGCGGTGCCCTTCGGCGACGGGGTGTACAGGAAGTAGGAGCCGCCGGGCATCTCGCAAGTGAAGCCGCAGCGCCCGAGCATCGCGACGAGCTTGCGGAGCCGCCGCTCGTACTTCGTCTTCGTGCGGACGGGAATCGACGGGTCGTCGAGCGCCGCGATCGCCGCCTTCTGGATGGCGATGAACTGTCCGGAGTCGCTGTTGTCCTTCACGTCGGCGAGCGCCTGGACGAGGCGCGGGTGGCCGCAGAACCAGCCGATGCGCCAGCCGATCATGTCGAAGCCCTTGGAAAGCGAGTGGATCTCGATCCCGACCTCCCTGGCGCCGGGCACCGCCAGGAACGAGAGGGGCGCGCCCTCGAAGGTGAGGCAGGTGTGTGCCGCATCCTGCACGACGACGACGTCGTTCTTGCGCGCGAAGTCGACCACCTTGCGGTAGAAGTCGACCGTCGCGACGCGGCCCGTCGGGCTGTTCGGGTAGTTCAGGACGAGCAGCTTGGCGCGCCGGCGGACGTCGGCGGGAATGCCGTCGAGGTCGGGGAAGAACTGGTTCTCCCGCAGGAGCGGCAGGCGATGAACCTCGCCGCCGTAGTACTTCGTGTGCGTGCCGGCGACCGGATAGCCGGGCACGGTCATGAGCGTCACGTCGCCGGGGTTGATGAAACAGGCGGGAACCATCGCGAGCGCCGGCTTCGAGCCGATGCAGTGGTTCACCTCGGTCGCCGGATCGACGGTCACGCCGAAGAAGCGCTGCATGTAGCGCGCGACGGCCTCCTTGAAGGCGGGGATGCCGTTGTCGGCGTAGCCGCGGTTCTCGGGCTTGGAGATCTCCTCGACCATCACGCGGCGCACGTTCTCCGGCGCCATGCCGTCGTTCTCGCCGATCCCGAAGTCGATGAGCGTCCGCTCCGGATGCTCGGCCAGGGCCTGCCGCTTCGCGCGCTTGATCTTCTCGAACTTGTAGATGTCGGTGCCCTTGCCGTAGCCCGCGCCGCCGATGCGTTCGGCGAACAGGCGCTGGAAATAGGGATCGCTCATGATGAGCGTGTCCTACGACGCGGCCGGCGGCGAGGCAACCTTGCGTTGCTCCCGTGCGAGTCGTATCGGCGCGTTCATGGACGTCGCTCCCTACGAAGCCGCCGGCCTGTACGATCCCAAGGCCGCCAACGCGAGCGAGCGCCAGGAGCTCCTCGAGTGGCTCGCCGCGCGCGGCATCACGATCGAGCAGATGGTCCACGCGCAGCGCGAGACCTCGCTCACCGGCCTCGCCGCCGACCTCGCCCTGCGTCCGGGCCGTCGCTTCACGGCGGACGAGGTCGCAGCGCGTGCCGGTGTGCCGGTCGAGCAGGTGCTCGGGTTGAGCCTCGCCGCCGGTCTCAACGTCGCGCGCGACGAAGCCGTGTACTCCGAGGGCGACGTGCAGATGTTCGCGGGGTTCGCGGTGGGGCGGACGCTGTTCGGCGAGACGGCGACGCGGCGGTTCACGCACACGATCGGGTCGGCCCTGGGCCGCGTGGCCGAGGCGGCGGTCACGCTGTACCAGGTGAACGTCGAGGGCCCGATCCGGGCCGCGGGAGGCACCGAGCTCGAGTTCGCGCAGCAGAACCTCCGCGCGATCGAAGCGCTGCAGGTCGTCGAGCGCATCATCCACGTCCTCTTCCGCGCCCACGTCGAGTCGGCGATTCGGCGCCTGCGTCTGGCGCGTCCGCGCAAGTCGGCCGACACGGCGCTCCTCGCCGTCGGCTTCGTCGACATGGTCGGGTTCACGACGCTCTCGCACCGCATCTCGACCCAGGAGCTGGGGGAGGTGGTCGAGCGCTTCGAGGAGACCGCCCACGACGTGGTGACGGCGCTCGACGGCCGCCTCGTGAAGGTCATCGGGGACGAGGTCATGTTCGTCGTGCGCGATCCGGCCGCAGCCTGCGACATCGCCCTCACGCTCGTCGAGCGATTCAAGGGCGACCCCGCCGTCACGCCGCGCGGCGGCGTCGCCGTCGGCGAGCTGCTCGTCCGCAGCGGCGACTACTACGGCCCGATCGTGAACCTCGCCTCCCGCGTCGCGCAGCTCGCGGTGCCGAACGAGATGCTCGTGACGGCCGAGGTCGCGGCCGCGGCGAGCGGGAGTCGTCTCCGGTTCGAACCCGCCGGGAAGCGCATGCTGAAAGGGCTCGACGAGCCGGTGACGCTGCTCGCCGTCGAGCGGGCGTGACTCGTCATGCGCGGGCGGGTGAGGGCGCCGGGTGGGAGTGCCGGCTCACGGTCCTCGCGCACCCCCGCCCCGCCCGCAGCCGCCACCCACCGCGCTGCGGAGATCGCCTGCACCCCCACCCGACACCCTCACCCGCCCTGGCAATGACAGGATGCTCGCCGCGCTCCACCCTCGGGCCCGACCCGAGCCGTGGCTCGGGTCGGCGACTAATATTGGGCGATGACCGTGACGCCGAGCGTGCCGAACTTGTCCATCGACTCGAGCACGCCGCTCGCTTCCTCGAGCTTGATCTTGCGGTGGACGAGCTTGCCGGGGTTGAGACGGCCGGCTTCGACCATCTGCAGCATGCCGCCGAAGTGCGAGGCTTGCATGCCCATCGAGCCGAGGATCTGCACCTCTTTCAGGACGATGATGTCGATCGGGAGCGAGATCTCGCCCTTCTCGGCACTCGAGGTGAGACCGATCTGGACGTGGCGACCGCGTTTGCGGACGCACATGACGGAGTTGCGGCAGGTCGCCGCCACGCCGAGGGCGTCGATCGAGACGTGCGCGCCGCCGTTCGTGAGGCCCATGATGGCACCGATGGGCTCGTCCTTCGACGCGTTGATCGTGTGCGCGGCGCCTTCGCCGCGGGCGGCGGCGAGCTTCTCCTCCGACACGTCGACGGCGATGACGCGCGCCCCCATGGCGGAAGCGATCTGCACCGCCGAGAGCCCGACGCCGCCACAGCCGTGGACGGCAACCCACTCGCCGGGCCGCACGCAGGCCTGATCGACGACGCCGTGGAACGCCGTCATGTAGCGGCAGCCCATGCTGGCGGCCGAGACGAAGTCGACGGCGTCCGGCAGGCGCACGAGGTTGACGTCGGCGTAGGGCAGGCCGACGAGCCGCCCGAAGCCGCCCCAGTATGCGACGCCCGGCACGAGCGGCGTGTCGCACACGTTGTGGTGGCCGGTGCGGCACCACTCGCAGGTGCCCTCGCCCTGGCTGAACGGCACGAGGACGCGGTCGCCCTTCTTCCAGTTGCGCACGTTCGCGCCGACTTCCTCGACCACGCCACAGAACTCGTGGCCGAAGACGTGCGGAGTCGGAAGCTGGATGCCGACCCAGCTCCAGTCGCCCGTCCACAGGTGCCAGTCGGTGCGACAGATGCCGTTCGCCTCGACGCGGATGATGGCGCCGTCGGGCGCGCAGGTCGGATCGGGCATCTCGCGGACGACGAGGGGCTTGCGGACTCCTTCGAAGACGGCTGCGCGCATGGGTGACTCCTTCTGCGGGTGGATTGTCGCCTGCTTACACCTCGCCGGTCGGCCGGGTAAACCCCGGGCGATGCCGCGCCTTCGATGGATGGTCGCTGCGCTCGCGGTCGCGCTCGGGTCGGCGCGCGCCGAGGTGGTGCTGCGCCGCCACGGCGACGTCGTGCTGTCCGGCGTCGAATTCGAGATCGGCGCGAACGGCCACGACACGTCGGGGCTCGCGTGGCGCCAGTCCGGGGACGCAGCGGTCGGAACGCTTCACACCCCCGTCGTCGACGCGACCGTACGCCTCGCTCCCGCGGGCGGGGCGATCGGGCTCGACGTCGAGCTCGCCTACGTCGCGCCGGCGACCGTCGACCACGAGGTCGTGCACCTCCGGCTGGCGGGCCCGGCGCGCGCGCTCGGTCGTGACCTGCGGCTCTCGGCGCTGACGTCGCCGGTTCGCGTCGGACCGGGAACCCCGGCCGTCGTCCTCACACCCGCGCTCGCCGTGACGGCCGACGGCGGCTTCGCCGCCGCGCGCTTCGCGCCCCATCGCGACGAGGTCGACGTCGAGCTGATCCTCGACGACCGCGCCGCGCATCCCTTCTCGGTCTACGACACGTGCCTCGAGCGGCTGCCGAGCCCGCCTGATTGGAGGGCGCTCGAGCGCCGACATCCGGAGGATCGTCTGTCGCGGGCCGCGGGCGAGCGCGTGCGGGCGCACGCGACGCTGTACGCGCTCCGCGACGGCCGGGGCGCGCTCCCGCTCGTCGTCGAGCGATGGCCGGCGGGAGCGAAGGCGGCGCTCGTCTTCACGGATCACGCCGACCGGACCGATCCGGCGGCGCTGCGCGCCGTCCTGTACGGCAGCTCGACGGGCGGCGGCGCCGCCCAGCGCGGATTCATCGGCCGCGGCCTGGCCCTCACCAAGACGTTCTTCGCCCGTGGCGGCGTCGGCACGCTCGCCGACGACGAGTCGGCGCGCCAGCTCGCCGACGCGCTCGCCCAGTCGGGCAGCGAGGTCGGCAACCATTCCATCACGGCGCACGCCGACGCGCGCGAGCGGGTGCAGGACGCGCTCGACGTCTTCGCGCCGTGGCACGCGACGACGTGGGTCGATCACGAGCCGTACACGAACTGCGAGGCCGTCTCGAACCAGGGATGGGACGACCGGCCGCCGTTCGGCGTCCGCGACCTCCTCGCCGCGCGCGGCTATCGCTGGCTGTGGGCGGCGACCGACGAGAAGAGCGGCGAGCTCGACCTCTTCGCCGTCGAGACGCCGGTCGTGTTTCCGCTCCCCGCCGATCCGCGGCTGTGGGTGTTCCGGAGCACGTGGTTCGCGGCGGCGCCCGACGCGCTCGCGCATCGCCTGCGCGACGAGGCGCTCGACGATCTCGAGCGCCGCCGCGGGCTCGCCGTGCTCCACACCTACCTCTCGCCGTCGGCGCAGACGACGCCGACGCCGGCGTATCGGCGCATGCTCGTCGTGCGTCCTGCCGCGAGCGGCGGGCTCGAGATCGCCCCCGTCTTCGACGCCATGCTGGCACGTCTCGCGACGCGCGCCGCGGCGGGAACCCTCCTGGTCGCGCCGTGGCGGGAGGTCGGCGACCGGCTGCGGGCGCTCGCCGACGTCGTCGTCCGCTACGCGCCCGACGGAACCGCCGCGGTCGAGAACCACGGTGCGTCGCGCATTCGCGGCGTGACGCTTGGCGTTCCAGGCCAGGGTCTCGACCTCGACGTCGGCGGCGCCGCGGTCGCCGGCCGTCGCGCCGACGCGGACGGGACGTCCGTGTGGCTCGATCTCGACGCGGGCGCCGCCGTCACCGTGCGCGCATCACGGGCGGGAGCGCCGGTGTCGTTCTTCCGGCTCGAGGACGTGGTAGTGGAGGCGCGATGACGATACGCCCCCTCGTCGCGGCGGACGTGGCGGTGCTGGCGCCGGCGATCGCCCGACTGCCGCTCCTCGCCCGCTACCGGCGCGACGCGGCGGCGCTCGGACGCGATCTCGCCGACGCGCTCGCGCGCGGCGACGGCCTCCTCGCTGCGGACGACGGCGGCGGTGCGTGCGGGCTCGCCTGGTTCCTCCCGCGCGGGACGCTCGCCCTCGGCGGCTACCTGCGACTCATCGCCGTCGCACCCGGACGCGAAGGTGCGGGCGTCGGCGCGGCGCTACTCGCCGCCTTCGAGCGCGCCGTCGCCGCCGAATCCCGACATGCGTTCCTGCTCGTCAGCGACTTCAACACGGACGCCCAGCGGTTCTACGAGCGCCACGCCTACCGCCGCGTCGGCACGCTCCCGCGCCTCGTCCTCCCCGACGCCGACGAGCTGCTCTACTGGAAGCAGCTCGCCTGAGCCGACTCCCGAACCCACCATGCGTACCCAGCATGTCGCGCCGGCTTTGCCGGCCGCGACATAGCGCTCGCGCGTGCCACCCGCGCCACACCCTCGCCCCCGACCCGAGACGAAGTCTCGGGTCGGCACCTCAGTAGGGGACGCCGCGGGCGCGCTCGGCGGCGAAGGCGCGCGCGTACCACTCGAGCTCGTCGAGGAAACGTTGCACGCGGCGCTCCCACGCCGGATCGCGCGGCGTGCCGTCGTCGTCGAAGGCGTCCTGCACCTTCGGGACCGGGACCGAGCTCGGGATCGAGGGCATGCCGAGCTCGGCGAGCGTGTCGCGCAGGTGCGAGGCGGCGCGCACGCCGCCGAACGATCCCGCGGAGTACGACACGATCGCCGACGGCCGCCAGAACCATTCCTCGAGGAAGTGGTCGAGGACGTTCGTCAAGCCGGGTGGCGGCATGTGATTGTACTCGCCCGTCACGACGACGACGCCGTCGGAGGCCCGGATCCAGCCGGCGATCCGCTCGAGCAGCTCGGGCGCGGTGCCCTTGGGATACTCCTTGTACATCTTGTCCAGCAGCGGCAGCCGGACGTCGACGGGATCCACCAGGACGACCTCGTGGCCGCGGCCCTGGAGCTGGCGCAGGACGAAGCGCGCCGCCTTGATCCCCTGGCGCGCGGTCCGTACCGACCCGTAGACGACCAGGAAGTGCAGATCAGTATCCGGCGGCGGCGAGCACGCGCTCGAGCTGCGCCTCGGTCGACCCGTAGTGCATCTCGTAGGTCTTCGCCCGCTTGAAGAAGAAGTGGACGTCGAGCTCCCAGGTGAAGCCGATGCCGCCGTGCATCTGGATCGTCTCGGCGCACACGAGGCGCGCCGAGTCGCCCGCGTAGGCCTTCGCCGTGGCACAGGCGAGCGCGGTCTCGGGATCGTTCTCGGCCAGGCACCACGCCGCGCGATAGACGGCCGAGCGCGACGACTCGGTGCGCAGGAGCATGTCGGCCATGCGGTGCTGCAGGGTCTGGAACGTGCCGATGGGTCGCTTGAAGGCTTCGCGCGTCTGCAGATAGCCGAGCGTGATCTCGAGCGACTTCCCCATGATGCCGAGCAGCGTCGCGCTCGCGCCGACGGCCGCGAGCAGGTCGGTGCGCTCGAGCAGCGAGGTCGGGCCGAGGAGCGTCGCAGGGTGATCCAGCGCGACCTCGCCGAAGCGCTGTGCGAGATCGATCGTCTGGAGGGCCTTCACCTCGAACGGACCTCGTGCGAGCGCGAGGCCCTCGGGCGTCGTCACGAGAAGCGCGTCGGCCGAGTCGGCGAACGGCACGAAGTACTTGGTGCCCTTCACGCGACCGTTCGCGAAGTGCGTGGTGTGCTTCGCCTCGCCGGCGAAGGGCGCGTTGCGCCACGCGATCGTGACGATCTTCTGCCCCGCCGCGATCTCGCGCAGGAGGCTCTCCTGCTTGCCCGCCGTCGCGAGCGTCGCCGCCGCGAGCTGCACGTCGAAGAGGGGCCCGGGCAGACAGGCGCGGCCGGCCTCTTCGCACACGATCGCGAGCTCGAGCGGGCCCAGCCCCTGGCCGCCAGCCGACTCCGGAACGAGCAGGGCGGGGTACCCCATCTCGGCGACCTGGCGCCACGCCGGCGTCTCGAAACCGCGGGCCTCGTGCTCCATCACGCGGCGGGTCTTCTCGAGCGGGAACTCCTTCGCGAAGAAGTCCCGCGTCGAGCTCTGGAGCAGCGTCTGGTCTTCGGAGAGGTCGAACTTCATCGGCGATCCTTCGGCGCGTTCAGCGCGGGTCCTGCGGCAGGTTCAGCACCCGCTTGGCGATGATGTTGCGCTGCACCTCGGACGACCCCGAGTAGATGGTGCCGGCGCGCGACCACAGGAACTCGCGCGCCCAGTCGACGTCGGGACGCGCGTGCGGGCTGAGGCGCAGGAGCTGGCCGCCCGGGCCGAGCAGGTCGATCGCCGTCTCGCGGAAGCGCTTGTCGAACTCGCTCCAGTAGATCTTCTCGATCGACGATTCCGGGCCCGGCACCTTGCCGTCGGCGAAGTTGGCGAGCGTGCGGATGCCGTTGGCGCGCATGACCTCGTTGTCGACCATGAGGCGGGCGATCTTCTCGCGCGTGGCCGAGTTCATGCGGCCGTGCTCCTTGCACGCGTCGGCGAGGAGCTTGATGTCGCGCCCGAAGCGGACCGAATACGCGAGCGACATGGCGCCGCGCTCGTAGGCGAGCACGGTCATGGCGATGCGCCAGCCCTCGCCGATCTTGCCGACCAGGTTCTCCTTCGGAACGCGCGCGTTCTCGAAGAACACCTCGCCGAACTCGCTCTCGCCCGTGATCTGGCGCAGCGGTCGTACGGTGATCCCCGGCGTGTCGAGCTTGGTGAGGATGAACGAGATGCCTCCGTAGCGGTCCTTGGGGTCGGTGCGGGCGAGCACGAAGATCCAGTCGGCCCACGGCCCGAACGTGGTCCAGACTTTCTGGCCGTTGAGCACGAAGTGATCGCCCTCGATCGTCGCCGTCGTCTTGAGCGACGCCAGGTCCGAACCCGCGCCCGGCTCGCTGAACCCCTGGCACCAGATCTCCGTCCCCTCGAGCATGGGCGGGATGAAGCGCCGGCGCTGCTCCTCGCTGCCGTGGTGGATGAGCGCGGGACCGAGCAGCCCGATGCCCAGGATGTTCAGGATCTGCGGCGCGTCGGCGAGCGCCATCTCCGCTTCGAAGATCGACTTCTCGACCTCGGTCGCGCCGCGGCCGCCCCACTCCGCAGGCCAGTCCATTCCGAGGTAGCCGGCCCGGTAGAGCTTCTGCTGCCAGGCGCGGCGGAACTCCATGAGGCTGTCCTCGGTGTGCGTGGGATCGCGGAGCTCCTCGCGCCACGGTCGCGCGAGGTTCGCCTTCAACCAGGCGCGAAGCTCGTCGCGGAACTTCAGATGCTGGGGGGTCAGCTGGAGGTCCATCGAGGTTCTGTACGTTCGGCTGCTGCGCCGTGTCAACGGGGCGTCGCGTGGCCGGCGGCGGGGCACCGCGGGCGCGCCATGTCGCGAAAAACGCTCGGCACCCGCGCGGCGGCGTGGTAGAGGCGCCACATGCACTTTCGGAACGGGCGTCGGGTTTCGCTTCTCGTGGTCGCTGGGAGTCTCGTCGCGCGCCTGGCGGCGGCGAGCGAGCCGGTGGTCGTGTCGACCAACCCGGTGCGACACACCTTCGCGCCGGCGGGGACGACGATCGCGATCACGTTCGACCAGGCGATCCTGCCGTCGTCGATCGACTCGGCGAGCGTACGGGTCTTCGGGCGCGCGACCGGGACGGCGGCCGGGTCGTTCGCGCTCTCGAACGCGAACAAGACCGTGACCTTCACCCCGACGCGGACCTTCTCGGCGGGCGAGACCGTGCTGGTGAACCTCTCGCACGACGTGCGCGCGGCCGACTCGACCCCGCTGCGCAGCGCGGGCTATGCCTTCGAGTTCATCGTGCGCTCGGCGGCCGTCGCGCGCGTCTACGAGCCCATCGACGTCATGTCGAACCGAACTGGCGGCAACGGCGGCCCGCACACGCAGATCTACGGCGCCGTGCAGACCGATCTCGACGGCGACGGCTGGATCGATCTCGCCACCGTCAACGAGACGAGCGCCGACCTGCGCGTCTTCATGAACCGAGGCGATGGCACGGGCCTCTACCAGCCGTTCCTCACGCCGGTGCCGATCGGCGTCGAGTCGAGCCCGAACGAGCCGGCCGACTTCGACAACGACGGCAAGACCGACATCGTCGTCTCCGCGACCGACAGCGGTGGGGTGTGGATCCTGCACGGGAACGGGGACGGCACCTTCGGCGGGTCGCAGAGTATCCTCACCGGTACCACGCCGCACGGCGTCGTCGTCCTGGACGTCGACGGCGACGGCGACTTCGACATCGTGGACGCCGTCGAGGGCGACAGCCAGCTCGCGCTGCTGCTCAACGACGGCAGTGGGACCTTCGGGTCGCCGAGCTATTTCGACCCGGGCTGCAGCGGTCCGTGGGGCCTCGCCTCCGCCGACATGAACAACGACGGCATCATCGATCTGGTGGCGGGCTGCGTGATCGACGAGCGCGCCGCCGTTCTGCTCGGCAACGGCGACGGCACGTTCACGGGCATGCCATCGCAGGACGCGGCCGGACCACCATGGCAGGTCGCGGTGGGCGACGTCGACGGTGACGGGAACGTCGACGCGGCGCTCGGCAACGCAGCCCCGGCGAGCAACGGCGCGCTGCTCCATGGGAACGGCGACGGGACGATGGCGCTGCCGGTGACGGTGCCGATGCCCGGGCACGTACCGGCGAGCGACCTCGGCGACCTCGATGGCGACGGCGATCTCGACTGGGTGCTGTCGAGTTACGGTGCCGGGCTGTGGCGCATCTACGTCAACGACGGATCGGGGACCTTCACGTTCGACCAGGACATCCCCGCGGTCTCGAACCCCTCGTGCGCGGTGCTGCTCGACTTCGACAACGACGGCGACATCGACCTGGCGCTCTCCGACGAGATCGCCGACGTCGTGCTGCTGCTGCGGAGCACGAACGGCCCGAACCCGCTCTGCCCATCGGCACCCGCCGCGTGCCGGACCACCGTCCTTCCCCGCAAGTCGTCGTTCACCCTGAAGGACAAGTCGCCGGACACGCGCGACCAGCTCGTGTGGAAGTGGGCCGGGCAGGCGACGCCCAAGGCCGACTTCGGGTCGCCGGCCACGACCGACGATTACGCCCTGTGCATCTACGACGCCGCGGAGCTGGTCGCGAGCGCCACCGCAGGCGCCGGCGCGTCGTGGACCGACAAGCCGACCAGCCTCGTCTACAAGAACACGGCGCTCACGCCCGACGGCACCCAGAAAGTCCTGCTGAAGGAGGGGCTGGTCGACGGCAAGGCGAAGATCGCGTTCAAGGGCAAGGGCGTGCCCCTGCTCATGCCGGCGCCGATGTCCTTCACGGGTCCGATCGCCGTGCGCCTGCACCGCAGCGGCGGCGCGACCTGCTGGGGCGCAGATTTCAGCCCGCCGTTCTTGAAGCAGGACACAGCCAGCTTGTCGGACAAGTCGGACTGATTGCACCTCCGCGAAAGTGATTGACAGGGTGGGGGGACCAGTTGCAGGGTGTTCGCGGTGGTCCAGCCAGGCGCCGTCGATCCCCTCGAGGCCCTCAAATGGGTGGTGGACGCCGCCCACAGCCTCGCGCGCGATCTGCAAGGCGACGAGCTGCTGGCGCGGCTGGTGAAGGTCTTCGAGAAGATGCCCCCCGACGATCGGCCCATCGTCGTTGGCGCACTCGAGCGTGAAGTCCAGATCCGGACGCTGTCGCAGGACGTGGCGGAGACACTCACACAGGTCGAGCTGCGCCCGAACCCGAACGCACGCATCTACCTCCGCGTCATCGACCAGGAGAACGCCAACAACGAGGTCGAGACGATGGCCATGATGCGCGCCGTCCACAGCGTGCAACGCGGGATCGACGCGCTCGATCCGACCTGGAGCACGATGATGGCGACGACGCTCCGGGAAATGGATCCGACGGCACGCGAGCGGATCGACGACTTCAACCGCGCCATGCGTGTTCTCCTGGACGAAGCCGCCAGCAGCGCGCCGCCGGCCCGCGAGGCCGCCCCGCCGAGCGAGGTGACCCGGACGCCGGACGACGCCGCGCGCGTGCGAAAGTAGCCGGCGCGGCTACCAGCGCAGGTTGCCGAGGCCGGAGAGCGAGGCGTCGAGGCAGGCGACCAGTCGCTCGCAGAGCGGCCCGGTCTCGTCGGCGCGGCCGGCGAGACACGCGGCCTCGACGCCGCCCGTGAGCTCCGCCAGCGACGTGAGCCCGACGTTGGCCGCGATGCCCCCGAGTGCGTGGGCCGCGGCGCGCATCGCCGGCAGATCGCGCCCGGCGCACGCGGCGGCGAGACGCTCGCGATGGGGTCGGGCGTGTCCCGGCAGGTCGGCGATCAGCTGGCGCACCTTGTCGGCGCCGATCGAGTCGGCGAGCAGACGCAGGTACGCCTCGTCGATCGTCGCGTCGCCGCGCTCGGTCGATGCAGGTGGCGGCGCCGGCGCGGGTGGCACCGGGCGACCGGACGGCGCATGGCGCGCCAGCACACTCGCGAGCAGGATCGGGTCGATGGGTTTGGGCAGCGCGCCGTCCATGCCGGCCGCCTGCGCGCTGTCGGCCTCGCTTCGCATCGCGCTCGCGCTGAGCGCGAGGATCGGGACCCGTCCCTTGTCGCCCGGCAGCCGGCGGATCGCGCGCGTGGCTTCGATGCCGTCCATGCGCGGCATGTGCACGTCCATCAACACGACGTCGTAGGTCTGCGCGCGCACGGCGTCGACGGCCGCCGCGCCGTCGCCGACCACGTCGACCACGTGACCGCGCCGGCCGAGCAGGCCTCGCGCCACCTGCTGGTTCACGAGGTTGTCCTCGGCGAGCAGGATGCGCAGCGGCGGCACCGGGACCTCGGCGCGCGCGCTCGCCGCGACCACGGGGCCCTCGGCTGGCGGGAAAGGGACCTCGATCCAGAACGTGCTGCCGCGTCCGGGTGTACTGTCGACGTCGATCGTGCCGCCCATGGCTTCCGCGATTCGCTTCGAGATGGCGAGCCCGAGGCCCGTGCCGCCGAAGCGCCGCGTGATCGAGCGGTCCGCCTGCGCGAACTCCTGGAACAGGGTCGACCGCGCCTCGGGGTCGATGCCGATCCCCGTATCGGTGACGGCGATCCGCAGGCGATGGCGCCCGGCGGCCTCGCCGAGCGCGGTCACCTCGATGCGGACCCATCCCGCCTCGGTGAACTTGATGGCGTTGCCGACCAGGTTGAAGAGGATCTGCCGCAGGCGTCCGGGGTCGCCGCGCAGCGCGCGCGGAACGCCGGACGCGAGCGTCGACGTGAGCGAGAGTCCCTTCTGGCGCGCCCGCGATCCGAGCAGCGTGGTGACGTTCTCGACCACGGCGCCGGGGTCGAAGTCCGTCTCCTCGAGCTCGAGCTTCCCGGCCTCCATCTTCGAGAAGTCGAGGATGTCGTTCAGGATGGCGAGGAGGGCCTCGCCGGAGTCGCGGATGATCTCCACCTGATGGCGCTGGGTCGCATCGAGCGGCGTGTCGAGCAGCAGGTGGATCATGCCGAGCACGCCGTTCATCGGCGTGCGGATCTCGTGGCTCATGACGGCGAGGAAATCGGACTTGGCGCGCGTCGCTGCGTCCGCCCGTTCCCATTCGGCGCGCAGCCGCGCCGCGACGTCGTTGAAGGACTGCACCACGCGGCGCAGCTCGTCGCGGCTCTCGACCACGACCGGCCCCGTGAACTCGCCGGAGAGCATGCGTTTGGAGACGCCGTCGAGCGCGTCCACCGCGCGCGTGAGCGCGAAGTAGAAGCCGAGCCAGAGGTAGACGACGACGAACACCGTCGTCACGATCAGCATGAGGAGCATGGTGCGGTGGCGGACGAGGCGCTCGATGCGGGCGGCGAGCAGGCGATCGAGCGCCGCGGCGTCGGCCACCGCCTGGTCGCTCACGCTGTCGAGCGTCCGCGTGACGACGTCGAGCGCGTGGGCGGGGTCGATCCGCGACGGTCGCGCGGTCATGCCCATCCCCGCCTGGTCGACGAGGGCCGCCAGCGCGATGACGGCGCCGCCCGTGACGGTCAGGCGTGGCTCGAGCTCGCCCTCGAGCGACGGGCTCTGCCCGAACGCGACGCGAAGCCCGCGCTCGATGGCCGTCATGTTCGCGCGGACGAGGCCCAGGCGGGCGAGGATCGCGCCGCGGCGCTCCTCGTCGCCCGCCTCGCCCTCCCGCACCGCCAGCACACCCGTGCCGACCGTCCCGACGTGCTCGAGCAGCGCCGGCAGGCGCGTCACGACCGCTTCCATGAGGTAGTACGTGTCGAGATCGGGGTCGAGGATCAGGTTCGAGCTGTCGCCGACCTGCGAGAGGAGCGCGCGGATCGCCGCCACGGCCGGCTTCGTCGACGGGTCGCGATCGACGAGCATTCGGGTGACCTGCGATTCCACCGACGACCACGCCTCGCCCGTATCGAGACGGTCGCCGAGACGCGCATCGACGTCGGCGAC
The DNA here is from genome assembly GCA_035577985.1 of Candidatus Eisenbacteria bacterium. NCBI lineage: Bacteria > Candidatus Eiseniibacteriota > Candidatus Eiseniibacteriota bacterium. The sequence goes on along the minus strand of DATJZY010000035.1, from coordinate 25,572 downwards.
GTTGCGCGCCGCGGTCGCCACCTGCGCGCGACTCTCGTCGACCAGCGCGGGGGGCGCGGGCTGGACGATCCGCGCGTCGAACAGCTCGATCTGCGCGAGCAGGCGCGTCAACGGGACGACGTACTCGACCCCGGCGCGTTCCTTGCGCGCGAATGCGATCCGCTGATGGAGCTCCGCGAGCCAGAGATACATCATCAGCGCGATCGGCACCGCGAACACGAGCGAGACGAGGGCGAATTTGCGCGGATAGCTCAGGCGGTTCATGAGGGCGACCGCAGGGCCGAGCCAGCGCATGCGCCCAATCATCGGCGCGCCACCCCGTCGCGCACAACCCCCCCTTGCGTTGGCGCTCGGCCTCTGGGCATGCACCCTCTCGATGGGGTGGCAGGATGCCTAGACAGCTCGACGTCTGCGTCGTCGACGACAGCCCGGTGCAGGCGGACATCGTGCGCGCGCTGCTCGAGCGGGCGGGCCACAAGGTCACCGTCTACCCCGCGAGCCGCGACGCCCTGCGCGAGATCCCGGCCCGGGCGCCGGACTGCGTTCTCACCGACCTCATGATGCCCGAGGTGGACGGCTACGAGCTCTGCCGCCGCCTACGCGAGGTGCCCCAGCTCGCCACGACCAAGATCGTGATGATGTCGACCAAGGCCTACCCGTTCGAGCGCAAGCGGGCGTTCGACCTCGGCGCCAACGGATACTTCGTGAAACCGCTTCATCCCTCGACCTTCGCGCACGAGCTCGAGCGGATCGTCACCGACGCGCTCACGATGACGTTCTGGGGCGTGCGCGGCACGCTGCCGGTCTCGCGGCCCGACGCGCGGCGCTACGGCGGCAACACCGGCTGCGTCGGCCTGGAGTTCGCCGACGGCCACCTCTTCGTGTTCGACGCCGGCACCGGCATCAAGGCGCTCTCGGATGCCCTCATCGCCGCGAAGCGCAGCCGGATCGAAGGGACGATCTTCATCACGCATCCCCACTGGGACCACATCAATGCGCTGCCGTTCTTCGTGCCCTTCTACGTGCCGGGGCACAAGTTCGAGATCTGCGGCTGCAAGCACGGCGACGTCGGCGTGCGCGAGCTGCTGTCTGCGCAGATGGACGGCGTCTACTTCCCGGTGACGGTCCGCGAGTTCTGCGCGAGCCTCACGTACCGCGACCTCGCCGAGGGCACGTTCGAGATCGCGGGCGTGCGGGTCTCGACCATGCTCCTCAGCCACCCCGGCAACTGTCTCGGCTATCGGGTCGACCACGGCGGCAAGTCGTTCTGCTACGTGACCGACAACGAGATCTACCCGCCGCAATCGGAGTTCTACTCGCCCGAGTACGTCGAGCACCTCGCCGACTTCACGCGCGGCGCCGACGTGCTCATCACCGATTGCACGTATTCCGACGAGGAGTATCCGCGCAAGCTCGGCTGGGGCCACTCGTCGGTGAGTCAGGTGGTCGACCTCGCGGCACGCGCGTGTCCCAAGAAGCTCTATCTCATCCACCACGATCCGGATCAGAGCGACGCCGCGGTCGACGCGAAGCTCGCTGCGGCGCGCAGCATGCTGGCGGCGCGCGGCACGCCGACCGAGGTCGTCGCGCCGGAGGAAGGGGCCTCGTTCGACATCTAGGAGGCCGAGCCAAGACTCCGTCTTGGCTCGGGGGAGGACGCGAGAATGTCGCGTCGGTGGTACGCGCGACCGGCATGCCGCGGCCGGCGAAGCCGGCGCGGCATCCGAGGTACGCGCGACGTTCCAGGACGCCGGCGCTGGACCAGGGCGCCGGTCATCGTCGTTGCACCACGACCGCCGGCGTTCGGCCGGTGTGGTGGCCGTCGCCCCCCATGCGTTCCTCGGGTGCCGCGCCGGCTTCGCCGGCCGCGGCATGCCGGTCGTGCGTGCCACGCACGCGACATTCTCGCGTCCCCCCCGAGCCAAGACGTAGTCTTGGCTCGGTCCTAGCTGCGCGGGCGGAAGAGACCGAACGCGCTCGTGTAGCCGTGCAGGAAGGTCGTGCCCTGGACCGGGCCGATCTCGCCGTTGCAGAAGAAGCCGCCGAGCGGCACCTCGCCCAGGTGGCGCCGGACCGCGTCGGTGTCGTGATCGGGCCGACCGTAGAGGTGCGCGCCGCGGCCCAGACACGAGAAGAGGAGCGAGCCGGCGGGCTTGCCGCGGTAGCGCCCGAGCATGGCGTCGAGGTCCTCGGCCGAGGTGCGGGCGTCGCGCAGGTGGAACTGCACGACCATGCCGGGCCGCAGGAGCGCGCCGACGGCCACGGCACCCGTCTTGCCGTCGAGGCCGAGCACGTTGCGGATGAGGAAGTCCCCCTGGTGATACTCCTGCTGCTCGCGCATGACGATCCCGAGGAAGAGCGAGCTGCGGAAGAGCTCGCGATCGCGCGGCGTCGCCCGCCGATGCAGATCCGCGAGCACCGCGGCCGGGCTGCGGCCGTCGATCTCCTGGAGCAGGTTGCGCTCGCAGCGCGTGACGAACATGGGCTCGCCGATCTGCCGGCAGCCCTGTGCGACGATCGTGTCGATGACCACGTCGCCCGCGAGCACCACGCCGACGAGCCCGTCGCGATGCACGGCCCCGTCGAGGAAGAGCGCGTTCTCCCCCGGATGCCGGGCACCGCTCGCGACACCGCCGATGACCGTGCTGCCGGGATAGGCGCGGTCGAGCGCGTGCACGAACGATTCCGCGTCGAACGAGAACGGCTCGGGACAGATCACGAACTGCGCCGGACCGTCGGGGGCGACGCGCGGCGGCTCGGGCTCGCTCGTGTGGAACGGCGTGAGGCGCACGCCTGGCAGCACCGCCGCCGTCAGCGAGAACCCCGGCGCCTCCTCCACCTCGTGCCCGCCGCCGATGACGCCGCCGGCCGAGCAGCCGAGTAGCGTGCGGCACTCGAGCCCGGCGCGGACCAGCTCCGGCACGGCGTCGTAGCTCGCCTCATGGTGCGGCGACACGAACACGACGGCGAAATCCGGCGCGACGTCGCCGAGCTCGCGACGCACTCGGGCCGTCGCCTCCGCCACGGCGTCGGCGAGCAGCGGCGCCGTCGACACGGCGGAGCTCCACTTCATGTGGGATCTCCTATCACGACTCCGCCCGCTGGGCGCCAGTGCGAAGACGCATCCACTGATAGCGGGGATGCAGCGGACGGAGAGCAGCCGCGCGCGAGAAGGCGGCGCGCGCGATGCCGACGTCGCCGCGCGCGAGCCGCAGCTCGCCGATCCGGAAGTGGTGACGGGCGAGCCGGGTCTCGACGCGACGCGATCCGACCTCTCGCACGGCTTCCGGCACGCGGGCCGCGAGCTGCTCCAGGATGTAGGCCAGATCCTCGCGCACCTCGAGGCGATCGCGCGTCGTATTGGCGTCGTGCCAGCGGTAGTGGAAGACGGGCCGGTCGACGTAACCCGCGCGACAATGTGCCAGCAGGCGGTAGCCGTACTCGAGGTCGGGCTGCGTACGCAGCCGGGTGTCGAAGTCGCCCACCGCGGCGAACACGCGCCGCGGGACGAGCGCCGTCTGGAAGTACACCGGAAAGCCGTCGAAGAGATCGGCGAAGCCGAGGGGACGCGCGGCGCAACGTGCCCCCAGCTCGCGCGGCACGAGGTGCGCATCGGGCTCGCCCAGACGCGTGCCGTCGGCGAACACCGCGTCGACCTCCGGATGCGCGCGCAGGTACGCCCGCAGGAGGGCCAGGCGATCGGGGAGCGCCACGTCGTCGGCGTCGTGGAAGGCGACCCACTCGCCGATCGCGTGGGCCAGGCCCAGATTGCGTGCCGCCGCCATGCCGGCGTGGGCACCTCGCACCGTGCGCAGCCGGTCGCCGTACGCCGCGAGGATCGCCGGGGTGTCGTCGGTCGACCCGTCGTCGACCACCACGATCTCCCGGTCGGGGTCGGTCTGGGCGAAGATGCTCTCGAGGCTCGCCCGCAGGTAGCGACCGCAGTTGTAGGTCGGAATGATGACCGAGACGGCCGGCATGCGACCGCGCCGACACTAGGGGGTGGGCGGGGGAGCGTCAACGATTGCGTCAGGGTGCCCGCCACGGGCAAGAGGGAGTGGATGGGAAGGCCCGTCGTCGTACCCGGGTGGTTGCTCCTGTCGCTGGTGGTCGTGATCGCGGCGAACCTCGTCGCGGGCGCCGCGACCGCCGTGACCGTGAACCTGATGCACGGCGTGACGCCCTTCGCGATCGCCGTGCGCGAGCACGACGCCGCGCTGCTGCCCCTGTGGCGATGCTTCGCCTACCCGGCGCTCACGGCGGTCACCCTGATCTACCTGTGGCCCCTCATCGCCTACTTCCGTTGCGGGAGGTCGGTCGAGCCGTCGGTCGCCGTGAAGCGCCGCGCCGTCAACGGCCCGTTCGTGATGGCGAGCGTCGGCTTCTCGGGGTGGGTGTCGAGCGTCGTCGTCTTCCCGCTGATCACGATCGCCCACTTCGGGCGCTGGACGCCGGAGCTGATGTCGCAGCACGTGCTGTCGCCGCTCGTGAACGGGTTTCTCGCCGCGACCACGTCGTACCTGGTGGTCGACTGGGTCTTCCGCACGCGCGTCGTGTCGCACGTCTTCGCCGACGGCCGGGCGAGCGCGGGCGCCACGGCGACGCTCGGCGTCGGCGCGCGCCTGGGGGTCTTCCTGGTCGCGGTCGCGTTCGTGCCCTTGTTCACGATGCTGGGGCTCATCCGGGCCGCGGCGGCGCGGCTCGACGCGGGATGGGACATCGGGAAGGTCGTCCCGGAGCTCGTACAGTCGAGCGAGAGCACGTTCCTCCTGTACGTGGCGCTGGGCCTCGTGCTGACCGCGGTCCTCGCGCGCACCTTCACCCGGCCGCTCGCCGAAGTGACGGGAGCGCTGCGTCGCGTGCGTGCGGGTACGCTCGATCAACCGGTCCGGGTCACGTCGGCCGACGAGATCGGCATCCTCGAGGAGAGCGTCAACGCGATGGCAGCGACGCTCCGCGAGCGCGAGCGCATCCTGCAGACGTTCGGACGGGTGGTCGAGCCCGTGGTGCGCGACCGGCTCCTCGCGGGCGACCTCCGCGGCGAGGGCGAGGTCCGTACGGCGTCGATCCTGTTCTGCGACCTGCGTGACTTCACGACCTTCGCCGAGCGCACCGCGCCGCGCGAGCTGGTGCGCACGCTGAACGAGTTCTTCACGACCATGACGACCTGGGCGCGCGAGTGCGACGGCTTCGTCAACAAGTTCATCGGCGACGGCCTCCTGGTCGTGTTCGGGCTCCTCGACGACGCGCCGGGGCGCGGCCCGTCGGACGGTGCCGCGGCCGCGGTGCGTTGTGCGCTCGGCATGCGCGAGCGGCTGGCGCGCCTGAACGAGGATCGGATCGGCCTCGGCCAGATGCCGCTCGGCATGAAGGTCGGCGTCCACACGGGGCCGGTCGTCGCCGGCACGATCGGCGCCGCAGACCGCCACGAGTACACCGTCATCGGCGACACCGTGAACGTCGCCGCGCGCCTGGAGGAGCTCTGCCGGGAGCACGGCTGCGAGGTCATCGTGTCGGCGGCGTCGTGGGAGCTGGCGCGCAGCGGCGGCGCGTGGCTCCCCGAGGCGCACGCCGACGCGATCGTGCCGCGCGGACGCGGCGAATCCGTCAGCGTCTATCGGATCGGCTGATTCCGACCCGAGATTTCAAAAGTCGAGCTTCGGCTCGCGGCCCAGGAGCTTGCAGTGCAGGTAGGCCTGGGCGGAGTCCTCGACGATCTCGGCGCGGTTGTAGGCTTCGAGGAGCGTCGGACCGGACGCTGCGAGCCCGTGGTTCGCGAGCAGCACGATGCGCGTGTCGGGGGCGCGCTTGTAGACGTCGACGACGAGGTCGCGGAGCTTCTCCGAGCCGGCGTCGGCGTAGGGGACGATCCGGATCTCCTTCAGGTGCGCGCGCGCCTGGCCGGTCATGTGCGGCGGCGTGATGCCGCAGATCCCGAAGGCCATGGTCGCCGTCGAGTGCGTGTGCACCACGCCGTTCACGTCCGGGCAGGTGGCGAACACGCCCGCGTGCCAGCGGAACTCCTTCGACGGCTTGAAGTCGAAGTTGTCGAGCTGCTTCCCTGCGAGGTCCATCAAGACGACGTTGTCCGGCTCGGTATCCCGGAAGGTGACGCCGGTCGCCGTACACAAGTAACGATCGGTTCCCGGCACGCGGATCGAGATGTTGCCGCCGGATCCGGCCGTGAGCCACCGCTCGCTCGCCCGGTGGCAGATGTCGGCCAGCTCCTTGCGGAGGTCCTGCAGCGCGCTCCCCATGCCCACCACGACTATCGACGCCCGCCGCGTTTCTCAAACGCCGGCGGACGTCAGTCCCCGGCCGGCTCTTCGTGCCCGCGGCACTTCACGACCGGCAACCGCGGATAGCGGACGTAGTGGGGATCGGCGTCCGCGCGCAGGCAGCGCCAGAATCTGCTGCCGCGCGCCGTGGTCTGGAGGCGGGCATGGCGGCAGATCGAGCACAGGCCGACGTCGGGATCGAGATCACCCGTTCGATCGTCGGAGGTCCGCGTACGCGACGAGCGCGGCGAGGGCCGAGACGGCACGATGCCCGCTCGGATAGCACAGACGTCCCCCGGCGCGAACGGCCGTCGGACCGGGGTTGCCCTCGCCGTAGTAGCGGTCGGCGACGGCGAGCTCGGTCGCGACCAGCACGGGCTTTCCGTAACGCTCCGACGCCTCGCGCGCCGCCTCCGCGTAGCGGCGGTCCTGTCGCTCGTGGAACTCGACGATGCGCTCGAGGCCGTGGTCCGGAAAGAACGGGCCGGTGCGGAGCACGTGGGCCTGGTTCGCCTGCACGCCGAGGCCGAGGAAGACGACCGCATCGACGTCCGCGTGCGCCACCGCGAGATCGAGCACGGTCGGGATCGTTTCGCGCGTCTCGCCGCCCGCGAGGTCGATCGGGTTCTGCCGGCTCCATCGCGACGGCACGAGCGGGTCGATCGCGGCGCGGAGGTCGTCGGGCAGCGGGACGAGATCGAGCCCGGATGCCGCGATCGCGTCCGCCGTGAGCACGCCCCATCCTCCGACCGTCGTCAGCACCAGCACGCGACGGCCGTGCGGCGCGGGCTGGGTCGCGAACGTCGCTGCCCACTCGAACGCCTCCTCGACCGCCCGGGCGCGCAGCGCGCCCGTCTGCCGGCAGATGCCGTCGAAGACGCGATCGTCGCTCGCCAACGCGCCGGTGTGGCTCGCGGCCGCGCGCTGACCCGAGGCGGACGCGCCTCCCTTCAAGAGGACGACGGGCTTGCGCGCCGTCGCCCGCCTGAGCACGTCGACGAAGGCGGTGCCGTCGCCCACGCCTTCGACGTAGGCGACGATGACGGCGGTCTCGGGGTCCGCTGCGAAATAGGCGACGTAGTCGGCGACCGTCGTCTGGGCGGAGTTGCCGGCCGAGATCGCCTTCGACACGCCGATTCCCGTCAGGGTCGCGTAGTTGAGGAGCGACGAGAGGAGGTTGCCGCTCTGGCTCGCGATCGAGATCCGCCCCGCGGGCGGGTAGGGCGCCACGATCTGCGCGCACATCGATTCGGTCGTCGAGACGAGCCCCTGGCCATTCGGGCCGGCGAGGACGAGGCCCGCCTCGTTCGCTGCCGCCACCAGCTCCCGCTCGCGCGCCGCGCCCTCGTCCCCGGCCTCGATGTAGCCGCCGCTCGCGACGAAGGCCGCGCGCACGCCGCGCGCCGCGCACGCCCGCACGAGGGCGGTGTTCGCCGCCGCCGGCGTGCAGACGAAGACGAGATCGGCCGCGCCCTGCGGGACCTGTGCGACGTCCGGGAGCGTCGGGCGTCCGAGGATCTCCGTACCCTCGCGGGCGTCGCGATTCACCGGGAAGATCGTGCCGCGGTAGCCGAACGCGAGCAGATTGTGGAGCGCCGCGAAGCCGAACTTGCCGGGATGCGACGACGCCCCGGCGACGATGATGCCGCGCGGGTGGAAGAGGGGCGCGAACCGCGCGCGGAGCTCGTCGTCGCCCGGCGCCCGCCGGGCCTTCGCTGCGGCGGCCGGCCCGATCTCGACCAGCGCGTCGACGGCCACCGGCGTCGCGCCGCGCACGATGAGCGGATTCACGTCGACGCTCGCGACGTCGGGCCGCTCGGCGGCGAGCCGCCCCAGGCCGACCAGGACCGCGGCCAGCGCGTTGCGGTCGACCGCCGGCTCGCCGCGGAAGGCGCCGAGGAGCTTCTGCGTCCGCAAGCCCGCCACGACACGGAGCGCTTCGGCGTGCGACAGCGGCGCGGACGCGAACACGACGTCGCCGAGCGCTTCGGTGAAGACGCCGCCGAGTCCCAGCATGACGCACGGGCCGAACTGCGGATCCCGAACGATGCCCGCGATCAGCTCGCGGCGCCCGGCCACCATCTCGGCGACGAGGAGCTCCACCGCGCCGTCCTCGGGACGGCGCCGGGCCCACAGCTCCTCCGCGGCGCGGCGTGCGCCGTCCGCGTCGGCGATGCCGAGCCGCACGAGGCTCCGCTCCGTCTTGTGCGCGATGGCGGGGCCGCAGAGCTTCACGACTGCCGGAAACCCGATCGCGCCGGCCGCCTCCGCGACCAGGGAGGGATCGGCGACGAGCCGCTCGCGCGCGACCGGAACGCCGTAGCGCGCCAGGATCTCCTTCGAATCGTGCTCGGAGAGCGTCGGCATGCAGCGGACTTCTATAGGCCGAAAGACCCGGCCGCCGAAACGCCGGGCCTTCCCCGCCGGCCCACGGCCGTCCTATGGTGCGGCCCCGGTGCCCGCCCCGAGCCACTCGCCGGCCTACGCGCGCTACGTGCTCGGGATCCTGTTCGTCGTCTTCGTCTTCAACTTCGTCGATCGCCAGATCCTCGCGATCCTGCTCGAGCCGATCAAGGCCGACCTGGGCGCGTCGGACACCGCGATGGGGTTTCTGACCGGCATCGCGTTCGCGCTCTTCTACACGGTCGCGGGGATTCCGATCGCGCGGATGGCCGATCGCGGCTCGCGCCGCACGGTGATCGCGGTCGGCCTCGCGCTCTGGAGCGGCATGACCGCGCTCTCGGGCATGGCGCAGACGTTCGCGCAGCTCGCCCTCGCACGCGTCGGGGTCGGCGTCGGCGAAGCGGCGTGTAGCCCGCCGGCGCACTCGCTCCTCGCGGACTACTTCCCGCCCGAACGGCGCGCGACGGCGCTCGCGATCTACGCGATGGGCATCCACGTCGGGATCCTGGTGGGGTTCATCGTCGGCGGATGGGCGAACCAGCTCCTCGGATGGCGGCAGGCGTTCTTCATCGTCGGGCTGCCCGGACTCGTGCTGGCGATCGTCGTGCGCCTCACGGTGCGCGAGCCGGTGCGCGGCATCACCGACGGCCTCGCGCACGCGACCGAGATGCCGTCCGTTTCGGAGGCCCTCGGCATCCTGCGCAAGCTCGGCTCGCTGCGGCACATGGCGATCGGCGCCGGCCTGCACTCGTTCGCGGGCTACGGGCTCGCGGCGTGGGGGCCGGCGTTCCTCGCTCGCGTCCATCACATGGGGAGCGCGGAGATCGGCACGTGGCTCGGGCTCATCACCGGCTTCGGCGGCATGATCGGCGCGATCCTCGGCGGCACGCTCGCCGATCGGCTGGGCGCGCGCGACGAGCGATGGCGGCTGTGGGTCCCGACCCTGGCGTCGATCGTCGAGGTGCCGTTCCTGGTGGCGTTCCTCTTGTGGCCGACGCCCGGCCCGGCGCTCGCGATCGCCGTGCCCGGGATCCTCGCGGGAGCGATGTGGCTCGGCCCGGTGTTCGCGACCACGCAGACGCTCGTGCGGCCCGACATGCGCGCGCTCACGTCGGCGGTGCTTCTGTTCGTGATCAACCTGATCGGCCTGGGGCTCGGCCCGCAGGCCGTCGGCGTGCTGAACGACGCGATGAAGGGCACCTTCGGGGCCGAGGCGATCCGCTACTCGCTGCTCCTGGTCGGTCTCACGAACCTCTGGGCGGCGGCGCACTTCGCGCTCGCCGCCCGGGACGTTCGCAAGGATCTCCGCCGGACGACGCGGCTCAGGCCTGCGCGCTCGGGCGCTGCTTGAACGTCTCGTACCAGCGCGCGAGGTTCGGGGTGGCCGAGAAGTCGAGCGCGTTGCCGCCGAAGGCGGCGAACTCGGTGGCCGCGAAGAGCGTACAGTCGGCGATGGTCGGGCGATCGCCGCACAAGAACGGCTTCGCGCCGACCTTGGCGTCCAGCACCTTCAGGTTGTTGGCGAGGCGGCCGCGGGCGTTGTCGGCCGCGTCGGGCGACTGCTTCAGGCGCCCGGCGAAGAACGGGCTCGTGTTCTGGAAGATCGTCGCGACGTTGCCGAGCACGCCGAGCTCGCAGATGCGCTCGGTCTCGCGCACGCGCGCGCGCTCGAGCGGCGTCGTGCCGATCATGGGCGGCGTCGGGTGCAGCTCCTCCAGGTACTGGATGATGGCGAGCGACTCGGTGAGATTGCCGCCGTCGTCGAGCTGCAGCACCGGCAGACCGCCCAGCGGGTTCACCTTCTGGAGGAACTCGGGCGTGCGGTTCTGTCCGCTCATCAGGTCGACCGGCTCGACCGGCAGATCGAGTCCCTTCTCCTTCAGGTAGACGCGGACCTTCTTCGGGTTGGGCGCGATGGCGAAGTCGTAGAGTTTCATGTGCGGCTGTCCTCCCGTGCGCCGTGGTGACATCCGCGAGGACCCGACTCAAGACGGTTCGGGAGCCGCGCCGGCGGCGTGACCGGGCTGCGATGTGATAGACGAGGCGTATGGACGACCTGCTGCGACGCGCGCTCGACGCCCGCGTCGGCGACGTGCTCCCCACGCCGACCCCGCTCGATGAAGCGCCGAGCCTCTCGGCGCGTCTCCGCGTCCCGGTGCTCCTGAAGCGCGAGGACCTGACGCCGATCTTCGCGTTCAAGATCCGCGGCGCCTACAACCGCATGGCGCAGCTCCGGCCGGCGGAGCGGGCCGGCGGCGTCGTCGCCGCGTCGGCGGGTAATCACGCGCAGGGCGTCGCCTACGCCGCGCAGCGCCTCGGCGTCACGGCACGGATCGTGATGCCGCTCACGACCCCGTCGATCAAGGTACGCGCCGTGCGACGGCTCGGCGCCGACGTCGTGCTCGCGGGAGACGGGTACGACGCCGCCGCGGCGCACGCCGCCGACATCGCACGCACCGAGGGGCGCACGATGATCCCGCCGTTCGACGACCTCGACGTCATCGCCGGACAGGGCACGGTCGGGCTCGAGATCCTCCATCAGGCGCCGCGCGACCTCGCGACGATCTTCGTGCCGATCGGCGGAGGCGGGCTCGCGTCCGGCGTCGCGGCGGTCGTGAAGGCGGTCCGGCCTGGCATGCGCGTCGTCGGCGTCCAGCCCGACGACTCCGACGCCATGCGCCGCTCGCTCGCGGCCGGGAAGCGCGTCGTGCTCGAGCACGTCGGCTTCTTCGCCGATGGCGTGGCGGTGAAGCAGGTCGGCGAGCACACCTTCGCGCTGTGCCGTCGCTACCTCGACGACTGCATCACCGTCGGCGTCGACGAGATCTGCGCCGCGATCGCCGACGTGTTCGAGGACACGCGCTCGATCCTCGAGCCCGCAGGCGCGCTCAGCGTCGCCGGCGCCAAGCGCGCCGCCAAAGCAGGCGGCCTCGCGCCGGGATCGGTCGTGGCCGTCACCTCGGGGGCCAACATGAACTTCGCGCGGCTCGCCTACGTCGCCGATCAGGCGCAGGTGGGCGAGCACCGCGAAGCGATCTTCGCGGTGACGATCCCGGAGCGACCCGGCGCGTTTCTCGGCTTCTGCGCCGCCATCGGCGAGCGCAGCGTGACCGAGTTCAACTACCGGCTCGCGACACGCGCCGAGGCGCACATCTTCGTGGGGCTCGAGGTGGCCGGGGTGGAGGAATCGCGCGCGATCGCGGCCGACCTCGAGCGGCGCGGCTACCCGTGCGTCGACCTCTCCGACAACGATCTCGCCAAGACGCACATCCGGCACATGGTGGGCGGGCGCACGGCCCAGGTCGGAGACGAGGTGCTGTACGGCTTCGAGTTCCCGGAGCGTCCCGGCGCGCTGCTGCAGTTCCTCACCCGGCTCGGCAGCCGGTGGAACATCTCGCTCTTCCACTATCGGAACCACGGCGCGGCGTTCGGCCGGGTGCTGTGCGGCCTCGAGGTGCCGCTCGCGGACCGGGACGAGCTGCGGGATCGTCTCGATGCGCTGGGCTTTTCCTACCGCGAGGAAAGTGACAACCCCGCCGGACGGTTCTTCCTGCGTTCCTGACGGCCGCGAGCCCGGTTTTTTGCCTTGCCCCGGCGCGCGCGACTTTGTTAGCGTCCAGCCCGACGAAGGGGGGCTTCATGTCGCGCCGTATCGTCTCTGGGGTCGCTCTGCTGGTCGCGCTCGCTCCGGCGCCGGGGCGTGCGCTGACGCCGGAGCTCGGCTGTCGCGATCGCATCGCGAACGCCGCCCGCACGTATTTCAAGGTCCGCTACGACACGCTGCGCGCGTGCCGCGACCAGCAGGCCGAAGGGCAGCCCGTCCTCTGCGGACCGGCCGATCCCGAGGTGGCGCCGACGCTGGCCCGGGCCCTGTCGCGCCTCGAGAGCCAGCTCGCGACGCGCTGCACGGACGCGCTCGTGGCGCAGCTGCAGCTCGGCATCCCGTGCCAGAGCGTCACCACGGTCGCGGACCTCGTCACCTGCATCACCGACGACGCGCACGGTGCCGACGCCGACAACCTCGTGACCAGTGTCTACGACGCTTCCGCGACGCTTCCCGACCCCGGGATCCAGCTCTGCCAGAAGACGATCGGAAAGCAGGCCGGCAAGTACGCCCTCGCGCGCCTGAAGCAGCGCGCGGCGTGCGGCAAGAAGCTCGAAGCCGATCACCTCGCGCCGCCGTGCCCGACGCCGAAGACGCAGCTGAAGCTCGACAAGGCGCGCGAGAAGATGATCGGCGCGATCCAGCTCCGCTGCACCGACACACAGATCGCCGACCCGAGCGTCGATTTCGGCTTTCCGTGCGAGGCCTTCGACCTCATCACCTTCGATCGCGACGGCGCGACGGTGAACAACCTGATCCCGCCGGTGACGCGCCTCGTGCGCTGCCTCGCCGCGGCGGCCGCCGGCGATGGCGATCTCGGCAACGAGACGGCGTACCCGCTGCGCGACGCCGCGCCGTTCTCGTACGGCGTGGCGGCCGGCGACGCGACGGACACGGCCTTCGTCGCCTGGACGCGTACGGACGGCCCCGGTGCGGTGACGCTGGACGTGGCGATCGACGACGCGTTCCGGGGCATCGTCGTGACCCAGCCGGGGCTCACGCCGAACGCCGCGGCCGACGGCGTCGTCAAGACGGAGGTGACGGGTCTCGCGCCCGACTCCGTCTACTTCTATCGCTTCGTGCAGGCCGCCGAGACGAGCCGCACCGGTCGCATCCGCACGGCGCCCGCGCCCTCGTCGACGGCGCCGATCACCTTCACGTGGACCGGGGATTCGAACGCGTTCTTCAAGCCGTTCAACGTGCTCGACAACCTGCTCGCCGACGATCCGCAGATGTGGCTCTACATCGGCGACACGATCTACGGCGACGACGCGCGCAGCGGCACGGGCGTCGCCGTCACGCGCGCGGACTACCACGGCAAGTACAAGGAGAACCGGGAGGACAACGGGCTGCGGAACGCGCTCGCCGGGTTCGGCGTGTACGCCATGTGGGACGACCACGAGGTGACGAACGACTTCTGGGGCACCGACCCGTCGCTCGCGACGCAGATGGCGGACGGCAACCAGGCGTTCCGCGACTACATGCCGCTGCGCGAGAATGGCGGCGATCCGACGCAGCTCTATCGCAGCTTCCGCTGGGGACAGGTGGCGGAGTTCTTCCTGATCGACGACCGGCAGTACCGCTCGGCGCCCGCGTACGTGACGCAACCCGCGTGCCTCGTCGCCGGCGAGCCGGCGACGCTCCCGGCCGGCGCCTGCGTGGGGGAGATCCAGAATCCGGCGCGCACCTACCTGGGCGCGGCGCAGAAGGCATGGCTCGAGAACGGCCTCCTCACGTCGACGGCGACCTTCAAGTTCGTGATGAACGGTCCCCTCATCTCGTCCCTGCTGTTCGTGCCGTACGACCGCTGGGAGGGCTACGCCGCCGAGCGGACCGAGATGCTGAACTTCATCACCACCAACGACATCAAGAACGTGGTGTTCCTGTCGACCGACATCCACGCCGCGATCATCAACAACCGGCTCACCCCCGGCACGCCGACCATCCGCGAGCTGGTGTCCGGCGCGATCGGCATGGACCCGATCTTCCGCGAGCTGCCGGCGAGCGTTCTCCCGGCCGTGCCGGGCCTCCCGGCGCTCTTCCCGAGCATCCAGTACTACGATCTCGACCGGTTCAACGTCGCCACCGTGCGGGCCGACCAGACGCAGGCGGTCGTGACCTATCGTGACAACACCGGCCAGGTCCTGAAAACGTACACCATCCCGGCCGAGTGAACGCGACGTAGCGACACGATTGCACCGAGGGTGTTACGGGGTCGTCGGTGGCGTGCCGGCGAGCCCGAGCCCCGTCGTCGCGTGGCATGGTCCGGGTCTTGCACCGTGCGGAGCGCCATGGTGACGATGGAACAGCTCCTGCGCTGGGCGAACGACAACGAGGCGTCCGACCTGCACTTGTCCACCGGCGAGCCGCCGGCGCTGCGCGTCCGGGGTGACCTCAAACGCTCCGAGAATCCGCCGCTCTCGGGGTCCGAGGTCCTGCGGCTCGTCGAGTCGATCATGAACGACGAGCAGAAGGCCGAGCTGAAGGACAACTGGGAGTGCGACTTCGCGACCGCGCTCGAGGGCGTCGGCCGCTATCGCGTGAACGCCTTCATCCAGCACCGGGGGCCGGGCACGGTGCTGCGCCTGATTCCGACCGAGATCCCGACCATCGAGTCGCTCGGTCTCACGCCCATCTTCAAGGAGCTCTGCACGCGCGAGCGTGGCCTCATCCTGGTGACCGGCCCCACGGGCTCGGGCAAGTCGACGACGCTCGCGGCCATGGTGCGCGAGATCAACGAGACCTGGGACGCGCACATCCTGACGGTCGAGGATCCGGTCGAGTTCGTGCACCAACCGCTGCGCTGCTTCGTCAACCAGCGCGAAGTCGGCATGCACACGAAGTCGTTCTCGAACGCGCTGCGCAGCGCGCTCCGCGAAGACCCCGACGTCATTCTGGTCGGCGAGATGCGCGACCTCGAGACGATCTCGCTCGCGATCACCGCGGCCGAGACGGGCCACCTCGTGTTCGGGACGCTCCACACCTCGAGCGCGCCCAAGACCGTCGACCGCATCATCGACGCGTTCCCCGGCGATCAGCAGGCGCAGATCCGCTCGATGCTCTCCGAGTCGCTCGAAGCCATCATCGCGCAGACCCTCCTCAAGAAGAAGGGCGGCGGCCGGATCGCGGCGCAGGAGATCCTGATCGGCGTCCCCGCCGTGCGGAACCTCATCCGCGAGCAGAAGCTGCACCAGATCCCGTCGATGATGCAGACGGGCAAGGGCGTCGGGATGTGCACGATGGACATGGCGCTCCAGGAGCTGCTGAAGAAGGGCCTCATCGAGGCCTCGCAGATCCCGAAGTCGCCGATGGCCGGCATGGCCGGCGGCGCCGCGGCAAGCGCGGCCTAGCACGGCCGACCCAAGACGTAGTCTTGGCTCGGTCCTCTAGGGTAGCGGCGGCGGGAAGAGCGCCTGCAGCGCCGTCACCCGCGACGCCGGCTCCCACGCGGCCATCCCGGCCGTCCACACGAGCGTCTCGCGCGAGACGCGCCCCGCGGCGATCTCGGCCGCGAGCGCCGCGAAGTCGAGCGGCCCGACCGAGCGGCCCTGCTCGGCGACGTGCCAGCCCGGAAGGGGCGGCGGCGTCGCCGACGATCCGCCCTGCACGTACGCCATGCCCATGCCGAGCCCGACCCCGGCGGCAGCGAGGCCGCCGGCTGGATTCGCGGCCGCGACGGGCGTCGCGCGCCCGAGCTGATACTGGCGGTAGCCGTCGACGTCGCCCACCGCGGCGCGGCTCGAGCGCGCGTCGAGCGCCTCCTCGACCTCCGACGGAACGGAGACGTTCACGAGGTAGAGCTGCGGCACGTCGAGGCCGTACTCGTCGTCGATGCGCTCGACGACGGCGCGGCGCAGGCGCTCGGAGAGCGCCGGATACGACGCCGCGAGGTCGACGACCGACGTCGCCGTCGTGCCGACCAGCTCGGCGAAGGCGTTCACGATGATCGAGCGCACGAGGGTCGTGACCTCGTCCGCGACGAACGTGGCGTCGCTGCCGACGAGCTCGGTCAGGAGGCGCCGCGGATCCCTCGCCTTCAGCGTGAAGGTGCCGAACGCCCGCACGCGGACCGGCCCCAGACCCGGGTCGCGCACGATGACGGGGTTCGGAGTGCCCCACTTGAGGTCGGCCACCTGGCGCGTGGCGACGAAGCACACCTCGGCCTTGAACGGGCTGTCGAAGCCGTACTTCCAGCCCTGGAGCGTCGAGAGGAGCGGCAGGTTCTTCGTCTCGAGCACGTGCGTGCCGGGCTCGAAGACGTCGGCGATCTTGCCGCCCGAGACGAAGATGGCGACCTGGCCGGGACGCACGACGAGCTTCGCGCCGTTCTTGATCTGGTTGTGATAGCGCGGGAAGCGCCACACCAGCGTCTGCGGCACGTCGTCGAGCCACTCGACGACGTCGACGAACTCGGCCCGCAGCTTCTCGATGAGTCCCATGGTGCTCTCCTTCACTTGAGCAAGGCGGTCAGCAGGTCGGCGAACGAGTCCGATTCGGCGACGCCGACGGGCGGCGCCTGCATCGTCTTCAGCAGCTCCATCGCGGCGCGGTCGCGTTCCTCGGCCTTCTCCAGCTCGGCGGTCCGCTGCATGCCGCCGTCGGCGACGAAGGCGGCGATGTGCTCGAGCTCGTTCGCATCGAGCCAGGTGCCATGCGCGCGGCACCAGTCGACGATGACGCCCGAGACGCGCGCGAAGTTCTTGCGGTTCATCGGCTGCCGGCACACGGGGCAGGGGCGATACGTGACCGCGTTCGCCGCCCGGGGCCTGTCGATCGGCGCCGCGTGGAGCCCGTCGGTCGCGTCCGGGGCCTGGTGCTCGCGCGCCTGTGCGACCAGCGCGTCGAAGTTCGCCGTCGGCACCCAGAGGCCGCGACACGTCTCGCACTCTTGCACCGCGAGCCCCGCGACGCTGCGCATGGCGAGATCGGTCTTGCAGACGGGGCAGGCGACCGGATCGCCCTGGCTCAGCACCGGCTGCGGGCGGAAGGCGACGCCGCAAGCGGAGCAGAAACGCGCCTGGCCGGCGTTGCGCGCGAAGCACTCGGGACAGACGAGCCGCCCGGCCCCCGCGCCGACCGGCGACCCGCAATAGCCGCACTTCTCCGCGCCGGCCTCGAGGGTGGCGCCGCAGGCGCTGCACCGCCGCACCGGCGCGTCGACCGCCACGGGCGCCGCGCTCTTCACCCGCGCGCCGCAGTGACAGAGAAATGACTCGCCCCGGACACCCGTCGCGTCGAACTGCGCGTGGCAGCTCGGGCAGGCGACGAGACGACCCACCGGCGATTGGGCTCCGGTCGACACCACCACGACTATCGGCGGTCGCCGGGGCGGACTTGATCGAACGGCTCGTGACCCGATCAGCCGCGCGGCTTCATGGGAGGATAGTACGGCATCCCCGCGGCGGCCCATTCGTTCCAGAGCGGGATCAGGGCCTCGCCCATCGGGTCGAGGCCGCGGATCGGCATCGAGCCGCGGCGGATCGTCCAGTCGTGGGGAGCGAGCTCGCCCGCCCGCAGGAAATGCCGCTCCGCCGCTTCGATGCGTCCGCGGCGGTGCAAGTGCCAGGCGAGCGTGAACTCGGCGCGGGCCAGTTGCTCCTCGGCGGTCGGCAGCACCTGGTGGGCGCGCACGTCGTCGGCGGTGGCGAAGGGGGCGGCGCCCGCCGTCACCCACGCGCGGAGCGCTTCCAGATGCGGTCCGGACGCGATGCCGTGCATCTCGACGAACGTGTCGGTGCCGAAGACCGCGTCGTTCGGGCGGACGATGCGGCCGCGCTCGTCGATCCAGATGCCGGTCGGCACGTTGACGATGCGGAAGAGATCCGCCACCACGTGCTCGCTGTCGACGAGCGAAGGATGCGTCGTCTTCGCGGCCTCGATCCACGGACGGGCGTCGTCGGCGCTGCGATCGAGCGCGACGGTGAGCACGACGAGGCCCCGGTCAGCCAGCTCTTCGGACAGGGCCTGCCAGACCGGCAGGTCGTAACGGCAGCCTCACCAGGAGGCCCAGGCGACGAGCAGGACCTTCTTGCCGCGAAAACCCGACAGCGTGTGCGGACGCCCGTTCACGTCGGGGAGCGTGAAGTCGGGCGCGTCGAGCGACCGCAGGCGCTCCGCACGCTCGTCCGCGGCGGCGCCGAGACAGGCCGCGCCTTCCGCCGCATCGAGCGCGAGCGGACGGCCGAGCAGCTTCGCCAACGCCGCGAGGTCGACGTCGCCGTCCCGGATGAGCTCGGCAGGGGCCAGGACGAGCACGCACCGCTCGCCGCGACAGAGCCCCTGCGGTTTCAGCTCCCAGCCGAGCGCGTCACGGACGGCCGCTCGGGGGAGACGCACGCGGTCCCCGTCGATCCGCGCATCGACCGTGAGCGGGCGCGTCTCGTCGAGGAGCGTGAACGTCACTTCTTGTCGGCGGCGGGCTTGTCGCCGCCGCCTCCGACCTCGAGCAGCTCGACCTCGAACACGAGCGTCGAGCCGGGCTTGATGTGCGGCGGCGCGCCGCGCTCGCCGTAGGCGATGTCGGAGGGGCAGACGAGCTTCGCCTTGCCGCCGGGCTTCATGAGCTGCACGCCCTCGGTCCAGCACTTGATGACGCCCGAGAGCGGGAACGTCGCAGGCTGGTTCCGCTTGTACGAGCTGTCGAACTCGGTGCCGTCGATGAGCGTACCGCGGTAGTTCACCTTCACCGTGTCGCTCGCCTTCGGGGAGTCGCCCTTGCCGGCGGTGATCTCCTGATAGATCAGGCCCGACTCGGTCTTCTTCGCGCCCTTCTCCTTGGCGGCCTTCTCGAGGAACTCCTGTCCCTTCTTCTTCTCGGCTTCGCCTGCGGCGGCCCACCGCTTGGTCGCGATCTCCTGGATCTTCGGCCCGAACGTGTCCGGGTCAGCCTTGATGGGCTTGCCCTCGAGCGAATCGGCGAAACCGGTCGTGATCATCTGGATCTCTTCCGGCGACAGGGGCTGGATCTTGGTGAGCTGCTTGGAGAGCCCGACCCCGAGGGCGTAGAACGCCTTCTGATCGTCGGTCTGCGGATCTGCTGCGAGGACGGGGTGGACGAGGACCGCGGTGAGCGCCAGCACGAGAAGGTATCGCATCCGGCCCGCTTAGCGGCGACTCGCCCCGGGTGCAAGCCGCGTGTTCAGATGCTGCCCTGTCGCTCCTGGCGCCGATGGTAGACGCCGGCCGCCTCGAGGCACGCCTGCAGCGCCTCTTCCGGCGACGCGCCCTCGCCGAGCGGGCGGAAACCCGTGGACGCATCGTCGCGCCGCTCGCCGGTGGCGAAGAACGGCGCACCCGATCCCTTGAGGACCCGGTAGACCCTCATCTCGTACGTGGCCCGCGGCCCCGGCGAGAAGTCGAGCACGACCTGACACTCGGCGACCAGGGCGGCCGCCTCGGTCATGTGCTTGGTGAAGACGACCCGGCTCCAGTCCATCGCCGGCCCGGAACTACCACGGAGCGGCCAGGGTGGCGACTCATCTGCGCGCTGGCTAAAAGGGAGACCGCACATGCGTGGCTTCGAGGCCGTCTCGCTCGCGAACAAGGATTACGTCGCGGATCAGTATCGTCGCTGGAAGGAGGATCCCGCGTCGGTCGACGAGCGCTGGGCCATCTTCTTCGCCGGCTTCGACCTCGGCGTCGACGGCAACGGGCACGGACCCGCCGCCGAGCTCGGGAACGGCGCCGGCGCGCAGGCGATCGTCGACACCGGCGAGGTGCGGGTCCTCGGCGTGTACGGGCTCGTGCAGGCGTACCGCGAGCTCGGCCACTTGATGGCGCACCTGAATCCGCTCGCGCCGGCGCCGCCGGTCCACCCGATGCTCGACGCCGACGAGTTCGGCTTTTCCGACGCGGACCTCGATCGCGTGGTCGACGCCGCGCCGTTCAAGGGTGCCGACCGCCTGCCGCTGCGCGAGCTGATCGAGCGCCTGCAGGCGACCTACTGCCGGACGTTCGCGGTCGAGTACCTCCACATCCAGCAAGCCGAGCAGCGCCACTGGCTGCAGGATCGCATGGAGCCGACGTGCAACACGCCCGCGCTCTCCGCCGAGAGTCGGCTGCAGATCCTGCAGCACCTGGTCACGGCCGAAGGCCTCGAGCAGTTCTTCCAGCTGAAGTATCCGACCGCGAAGCGCTTCTCGCTCGAGGGCGCCGATGCGCTCGTGCCGATGCTGCACACCCTCATCGAAACCGGCGCCGAGCACGGCGTCGTCGAGATGGTCTTCGGCATGCCGCACCGCGGGCGCCTGAACGTGCTCGCGAACGTGCTGCGCAAGCCCTACGAGATGATCGTCGCCGAGTTCGAGGGCGCGCTGCTCGCCAGGGAAGCGACGGGTGACGGCGACGTCAAGTACCACCTCGGCTACTCGCGGGATCACACGACGGCGGCGGGACAAAAGGTGCATCTCTCGCTGTCGCCGAACCCGAGCCACCTCGAAGCCGTCAATCCGGTCATCGAGGGCATGGTGCGCGCGAAGCAGAACCGCATGCAGGACAAGGAACGCGCGCAGGTGGTGCCGATCCTCATGCACGGCGACGCGGCGTTCACCGGACAGGGCGTGGTCGCCGAGACGCTGTGGCTCTCCGAGCTCACGGGCTACCGCTCCGGCGGCACGATCCACATCATCGTCAACAACCAGATCGGCTTCACGACCCCGCCCGAGTTCTACCGCTTCACGGGGCAGCCGAGCGACGTGGGCAAGATCATTCAGGCGCCCATCTTCCACGTGAACGGCGACGATCCCGAGGCGGCGGTGCAGGCGGCGCGCCTCGCGATCGCGTTCCGGCAGGCGTTCAAGAAGGACGTGTTCATCAACCTCGTGTGCTACCGCCGTCACGGCCACAACGAGCTCGACGATCCGACCTTCACCCAGCCCGTCATGTACCGCCAGATCGCCGCGCATCCGACGCCGCTCGCCATCTACCGCCGGCGTCTCGAAGCCGCCGGCGTCGCGAGCGCCGACGACGCCGACCGCCGCATCGCGGAATTCCGCGAGCTCATGGGCGACGCGCAGAGCTACGCGCGCGACTTCATGCCGCGCCAGCCGGTGTTCGCGTTCGGCGGCCTGTGGAAGGGGCTCACCTGGGCCGGCGACGACTGGACGGCGGACACGCGCGTGCCGGCCGAGCTGCTCGAGGAAGTGGCGGCGGCGCTGCCGCGCGTGCCGAGCGGCTTCACGCCGCTGCCGAAGGCGGTGAGGCTCCTCGAGCAGCGGCGCGACATGGTCACGCCGGACGGCAAGATCGATTGGGGGTGCGGCGAGGCGCTGGCGCTCGGCACGCTCGCGCTCGAAGGTGTCGGCATCCGCATGAGCGGCCAGGACAGCGGGCGCGGCACGTTCAGCCATCGCCATGCGGTGCTGCACGACGTCGAGACCGACGCACGCTTCACGCCGCTGAACGCCATCCGCCCCACCCAGGGCCACGTGCTGATCCTCGACAGCATGCTCTCGGAGAACGCCGTCCTCGGGTTCGAGTTCGGCTTCAGCGTCGCCGAGCCGCACAAGCTGGTCGTGTGGGAGGCGCAGTTCGGCGACTTCGCCAACGGCGCGCAGGTGATCATCGATCAGTTCATCGCCTGCTCGGAGTCGAAGTGGCAGCGCTGCAGCGGCATCGTCCTGCTCCTGCCGCACGGCTACGAGGGCCAGGGGCCCGAGCACTCGAGCGGGCGCCTCGAGCGCTACCTGCAGCTCTGCGCCGACGACAACATGCAGGTCGTGAACCTCAGCACGCCGGCCAACTACTTCCACGCCCTGCGCCGGCAGATGAAGCGAAGCTTCCGCAAGCCCCTCGTCGTGATGAGCCCGAAGAGCCTGCTCCGTCACAAGGCCGCCGTCTCGAGCCTGCGCGATTTCACCGACGGCGCCTTCCAGACGGTGATCGACGACCCGGCACGCACCGGCGCGCCCGAGGCGGGGTTCGCGCTCGACGCGACGAAGGTGACGCGCGTGCTCTTGTGCAGCGGCAAGGTGTACTACACGCTGCTGCACGAGCGGCGCGAGCGCGCGCAGGCGAGCGTGGCGATCGTGCGGGTCGAGCAGCTCCATCCGTTCCCGCACCAGGAGCTGAAGGCGATCCTCGCACAGTATGCGGGCGCGCGGCAGATCTGCTGGGTGCAGGAAGAGCCGCAGAACATGGGCGCATGGACGTTCATGGAGCCGCGCCTTCGCCGGCTCCTGCCCGACGGCGGCACGCTCACGTACATCGGTCGCGACGCCGCGGCGAGCCCGGCAACCGGCTCCTACAAGGTGCACCAGGCCGAGGAGGCCGAGTTCGTGGGGCGCGCCCTCGCGCGCTAGCGCGCGCGAGCACGACGCACCAGGGAAGGGCGCATGGCGTTCCAGGTACGGATTCCGAGCCTCGGCGAATCGGTCACCGAGGGCACGATCGTCCGGTGGGCGAAGGAGAACGGCGAGGCGATCGCGGTCGACGACGTCCTGCTCGAGCTCGAAACCGACAAGGCGAACATGGAGATCCCGTCCGACCACGCCGGCGTCGTGAAGATCCTGAAGCCCGCCGGCTCGACGGTCCAGGTCGGCGAGCTCGTCGCCGAAATCGAAGACGGCGCCGCCGCCAAAGCGATTCCACCAGCGGCGCCCGCACCTGCTGCTGCCGCCCCCTCGCCGCCGAGCGAAGCTCGGCCGGCGAGCAAACCGGCACCTGCTCCGACACCGAGCACACCACCACCAGCTCCAGGCCCAGCAGCTCGCCACCTCCTGGCCGAGAAGGGGATCGACGCCGCGGCGATCGCCGGCACCGGCAAGCGCGGCCAGGTGACGAAGGCCGACGTCCTCGCGCGCGCCGCCGCGCCGGCACCGGCGGTCGCGGGGGCACCGGGGGGGCGCCGCCCCGAGCGATTATCGGGGAGCGAAGGCGGCGCCCCCCCGGTGCCCCCGCACCCCGCCACGGCCGAACCGCGCTCCGAGCGCGTCGTCCCGATGACGCGCATCCGCAAGCGCATCGCCGAGCGCCTGGTCGCCGCCCAGCACACGGCGGCGATCCTCACGACCTTCAACGAGATCGACATGAGCGCCGTGATGGACCTCCGCGCCCGGTACAAGGAGCGCTTCGAGAAGAAGCACGGCATCGGGCTCGGCTTCATGTCGCTCTTCTCGGTCGCGTGCATCGCCGCGCTGCGCGAGATCCCCGCCGTCAACGCGGAGATTCGCGGCGACGACGTCGTCTACAAGGACTTCGTCCACCTCGGGGTCGCGGTCGGCACCGAGCGCGGGCTCGTCGTGCCGGTCGTGCGCAACGCCGACCTCCTGTCGATGGCCGGCCTCGAGCGCGAGATCGCGCGCCTGGCCGGCCTCGCGCGCGACGGCAAGCTCCTGCCCGACGACCTCGCGGGCGGCACGTTCACCATCTCGAACGGCGGCGTGTACGGCTCGCTCCTCTCGACGCCCATCCTGAACCCGCCGCAGTCCGGCATCCTCGGGATGCACAAGATCGAGAAGCGGGCGGTCGTGATCGCGGATCAGGTCGTCGTGCGGCCCATGATGTACGTCGCGCTGTCGTACGATCACCGGCTGGTCGACGGCGAGCAGGCCGTGACCTTCCTCGTGCGCGTGAAGGAGCGGCTCGAAGACCCCGCGCGGCTCGTCCTGGACGTGTGATGGCGCGCGTCGACCTGGTCGTGATCGGCGCCGGACCCGGGGGCTACACGGCGGCCATCCGCGCCGCGCAGCTCGGGATGTCGGTCGTGTGCGTCGAGAAGGACCCGACCCTCGGCGGCACCTGCCTCAACGTCGGCTGCATCCCGTCGAAGGCGCTGCTCGACTCGAGCGAGCACTACGCGCACGCGCTGCGCGGGCTCGCAGACCACGGCGTGAAGGTGGCCGGCGTGACGCTCGACCTTCCGACCATGATGACGCGCAAGGCCCAGGTGGTGCGCGGCCTCACGCAGGGGATCGTCGGCCTCTTCAAGAAGCACAAGATCGAGAGCGTGCGCGGTACGGCCCGCATCGCGGGCCCTGGACGCGTCGTGGTGAAAGGGGAGGGCGGCGAGCAGGAGCTGGAGACGGCGCGGATCCTCATTGCGACCGGCAGCGAGGCGACGCCGCTCCGGGGGCTGGCATTCGACGGCGACCGCATCGTCTCGTCGACCGAGGCGCTCTCGCTGCCGAGCGTTCCCAAGCGGATGCTCGTCGTCGGCGGCGGCGCGGTCGGGCTCGAGCTGGGATCGGTGTGGCGCCGGCTCGGCGCCGAGGTGACGGTGGTCGAGTTCCTGCCGCAGATCGTGCCGGCCTTCGACAAGGCCGTCGCGCGGCTCCTCCAGCGCTCGCTCGAAAAGCAGGGCATCGTCTTTCGGCTCGAGACCGGCGCCACGGGCGCCGAGCGCACGACGGACGGCGTGCGCGTGACGCTCGCGGCGAAGGGCGGCGCGACCGAGACCGTGGAGGTCGACGTCGTCCTGGTGGCGGTCGGCCGCCGGCCCTACACCGAAGGGCTCGGCGCGCGCGAGGCGGGCGTCACGCTCGACGAGCGCGGGCGCATCGTCGTCGATGCCCGCTTCGAGACGAGCGTCCCCGGCATCTTCGCCATCGGCGACTGCATCCCGGGGCCGATGCTCGCGCACAAGTCGGAAGAGGACGGCATCGCCGCCGTGGAGATGATGGCCGGGCAGCCGGGGCACGTGGACTACGACCTCGTGCCGAACGTCGTCTACACGTTCCCCGAGCTGGCGAGCGTCGGCATCGGCGAGGACGAGGCGAAGCGGCGGGGGCTCGCGGTCACGGTCGGGATGTTCCCGTTCACGGCCAACGCCCGGGCGCGTGCGCTCGGGGAGACCGAGGGTCAGGCGCGCATCGTCGCCGACGCCACGACCGATCGCGTGCTCGGCGTGTGCATCCTCGGGCCGCGCGCCTCGGACATGATCGCCGAGGCGGCGATCGCGATGGAGTTCTCGGCCAGCGCCGAGGACATCGCGCGCACCTGCCACGCGCACCCGACGCTTCCCGAAGCGGTGAGGGAAGCCGCGCTCGCGGTGGGAAAACGCACCATCAACATTTGATCCGGCCCAAGACTCCGTCTTGGGCCGGGGAGGACGCGAGGGTGTGGCGTCCGGGGTACGCGCGACCGGCCTGTCGCGGCCAGCAAAGCTGGCGCGACACACGAGGTACGCACCCGAGGTCGCGCGGGCGTAGACGTCGTGCGCAGGACGCATGCCGCGGCGACGCCCCCGCGCTTGAGAGTGACGACGCAGGTCGCGCCCGTCCGCAGTCAGGTCCTGCCGGGCGGCGTGGCGGGCGTGCCAAGCCTGTCGCGCCAGCTTTGCTGGCCGCGACA